>JALFCJ010000283.1 GCA_022771185.1 Spirochaetales bacterium
AAGACAGTGAGCACCGACACCGTCGAGGTTTGCATTGTATGCAATTGTTGTAATTCCGTTATAAAGAGGAACCATATAAGCTTCATCTGTAATGATGTTACAGATTTCTGTGTAGTATGGAAGACGATCGTCGCCCTGAGCTGAGCATCCCTTCTGTGAGAGAGCAAAGATTTCAGGAGCTCTTGGGTAACTTACGCTTTCAGCAAATCTTGTAGGCTTGAAGAATCCTGCGATGGCGTCTGCATCTGGGATAGATGACAAGTTGTCGCAAAGATAAGCGTCGAAGTCACGGGAACCGTCACGGCTTCTGAGAGTTGTGTTGTCAACAGCATCAACCTTACAGTTGATTCCAATTGCCATGAGCTGAGCCTGGATAACCTTTGCAGCTGTCTCGTTGTTTGTTCCAGCCTGTACGAGGATACCGAACTCTTCGTTGTTGTAATTAGAAGCTGCAAGATATTCTTTTGCCTTCTCTACATCCTTCTCTACAATATGTAAACCAGATGTTGGGTGACCTGTATACATTGGGCAAAGGTCTACATCGATGAGGACAGCGGCGCCATTGTTGACAGCGATGTTCACTTCTTCCTTGTCGATGGCAGCCTGAACAGCCTTTCTGAAGTTGAGATCTGTGGTGATACCGTTTCTAGCATTCAGGTAAAGAGTGATTCTTCCTGTTGAAGAAGCGACATCTGTACCGATGTTAGGATCCTTCTCGAATCTTGTAACCATTTCGATGGATGGGTTACCCATTACATCGTAGTCGCCGTTCTGGAGGCCGAGGATCATTGTGTTTGGGTCTGCAACCAATTCAATCTGGACTGTCTTGATTGCCGGAGCGCCTCTCCAATGGTCTTCGTTGGCTTCAAGTGTGATGTAGTCATTTGCAGCATATGCAACAAGCTTATATGGACCTGTTCCTACAGGAGCGTTCTGATATCCTTCATCTCCTACCTGTTCCCAATAACTCTTACATGCAATTCCTCCGACACGAGAAGCTACACAGTATGGGAATGCTGCGTATGGAGCGGAAAGCTCGACTTCAACTGTATAAGGATCTACGATGCGGCACTCTTTGTAGTTGATGAGAAGAGGTCCGCCAAGTGGTCCCTGGGAGCCTTTGTCGAGAGAGAACTTTACGTCTTCTGCAGTCATCTCTTCACCGTTTGTAAACTTGACACCCTTTCTGAGATGGAAAGTATAGACTGTACCATCTGAACTGATGTCATAGCTTTCAGCCAATGAATAAGAAAGAGATCCGTCATTCTCCAGACAGAGCAAGTTGTCGTAGACATTTGCCAAAACAATATTGTCATCTCCACCACAACCAGCACTTGTAAGATGGAAGAAACGATAAGGGTTTCCAGCTACTGTGAAAACAACCTTTGTTTTGTCTGCTTTTGGAGCTGATGTGGCTTCACTTGCTCCACCTGCAAACACAGGAACCAGCATTGCAACCAATAAAGCCAGTACCAATAATTTTTTCATAATCTTTCTCCTTTCTGTCAAAGACAGTTATTTACCCAATCACATGCATATTCAAACCAAGTGGACGCATGAATATTTATTTCCTCTTCCCTTCCTGCCGTTATCTCTGTCCCGAGTGAAAGTGCATGGAGCCCTTTCTCATATATGTGAAGTTCAAAGGGGACATTGTTTTTACGTAGAGATGAAGCAAAGAACAGAGAGTTTTCTACAGGAACTTTTTCATCTTCCCATGTATGCCAGATAAAGAAGGGAGGAGTATTGACGTCAACCCTTTTATCAAGACTCACCCACTCTCTCAAAGCGGCATCAGAGCCACATAAGTTATCGAGAGTGATCTTATTCTCAAATTCTCCTGAAATAAGGACAGGATAAGAAAGAATACATCCATCAGGGCGGCATTCGTATCCCTTTATTGCATCTTCCTTATCATAGAGGGTGGCAAGAGAAGCGGCCAAATGACCTCCTGCACTGAAACCGCAAAGAACTATCCTCTTATAGTCATAGTTCTTCTTTATGTAATCCATCGCCATTGCCGCTTCAGAAAGCTGTCTGGGGTAAAAGTCACCCTTTTTAGTGCTGTATTGCAATACTGCAGCATCAAAGCCTTTTGAAAGGAAGGCATATGCAATATCTTCCCCTTCCCTGGGATTACAGAAAAAGTATCCTCCACCTGGAATAATCAAAACCAAGGTATCCCTGACAACCCTGTCGTGAAGGTATAAATCAATAAACGGTATTTCATTATTCTGTTTTAGAAAAACTCTCTTATTCATCTTTACCCTCCGAAGCGACATTCATCCAAGTCTCTTTCAAAGTCTCCAGAGCACTACCTGTATTTGTATTGATCAACATCTGATAGAGGATATCTACCACAATAAGCATCTGAAGTCTCGATACTGTTGCACCGTCTCTCACAATAGCCTCAGAGGGAACTACAGGAATATGGTAGTCCGCCATATTGGAAATAGGATTGTTTCCAGCCCTTGTAATAGCCACAATGGATGCACCCTTATTCTTTGCAATTGATACAATGCTTTTTATCTCGGATTTCATTCCAGAATAAGAAAAAGCAATGACCAAATCTCTATTATCAAAGGAAGTGACCTGAACTTTGGCCAAATCAAAATCGTCATCGCAGTGAGACAATATACCGATTCTCACCAACTTCTGATGAAAGTCTTTTGCAACCACCCCGCTGGCTCCTACTCCGCAAATCAGGATATGGCGGCTGTCCACAATTCTCGACGTGACTTTTTCAAGAGTGGTTATATCCAACAGCCCTCTTAACCTATCGATGGAGGAAATGGCATTTACCATGACGCTGTTAATGATCCCCTCGGAGGTTTCCATGGTACTTTCCTCCGCCATTCTCTCTATAGATCCGATATTCAGGTCGTCATAGTTTGTGGCTTTGGCGATCAAGAGCTTTAGTTCCTGAAAGCCGGATACATTTAACCTTTTGCAAAATCTTGTGACTGTCGCCGGGGATGTATTAATGAAATCCGCATATTCTGTAATCGTTGAGGTCAACAGTTTTCCAGGATTACTGATGATCGCATCTGCGACTATCAACTCCTTGGAGGAAAAACTATCTTTGTTATTCATTATTCTCAACAGGATTCCATTCATATTAATGACCATAACCCCACATTCTCCAACTGTCAACGAAAATCTTTTTCAAATTTAATTGAAAATTTTTTTCACCTAAAGTTCATTTCTCTTGTTGAAGAGTGAAAAATCTCCACCTGGACACCCAAGTGGAGAAAGGAATTTTCAAGGAGGCTTTTTTTAGTTGCCTTTGTAGGCTTTCTTAAGGATCTCGATCATATCTTTGACCATAGGAACCCTTGGGTTTGCAGGAGAACACTGGTCTTCATAAGCCCTGACTGCAATCTTCTCAAGACTATTGTTCCACTCTTCTTCCCCTATACCGCAGGAAGAGAAGTTAGGATCAAGGCCAATTTCCTTCATAAGTTTATTTACAGCTTCTGCCAATGACTCGACACCCTCTTCAGGAGTTGAAGCTTTAAAACCAAGAAGCGCTGCAATCTCCTGATATCTTTCATCAGCCTTCCAAGTATTATATTTTGGCCATACTGAGAGTTTTGTGGGTACTTCTCCGTTATAGCGGATGACATGAGGAAGAAGAATACCGCAAGCATATCCATGGACTACATGGAACTCGGCTCCAACTTTATGTGCCATTGAGTGGTCCATACCCAAGAAAGAGTTTGCAAATGCCATACCAGCGATAGTTGCGGCATTATGCATTTTCTCTCTTGCCTCCAAATCATGTGGACCATCCTTGACTGCCCTTGGAAGATACTTGAATACAAGCTGGATAGCTTTCAAGCAGAGACCATCTGTAAAATCATTTGCAAGAACAGATACATATGCCTCTATAGCATGCGTAAGAACATCCATACCTGTCATAGCAGTAGAGCGGGCAGGAAGATTGGTTGTGAATTCAGCATCAACAATAGCTACAGTCGGAGTGAGGGAATAGTCTGTAAGAGGATATTTCTTGCCATTTGCTTTATCAGAGATTACAGCAAAAGGTGTAACTTCAGAACCCGTTCCGGATGTTGTAGGTATACAGATGAGCTTTGACATTCTTCCAAGTTCAGGATACTTGAATGCTCTCTTTCTTATATCCATAAACTTCTGCTTCAAATCGTCGAAGTTTACTTCTGGATGCTCATAGAAAAGCCACATTCCCTTTGCAGCATCCATTGATGAGCCTCCACCAAGTGCAATGATTGTATCTGGCTTGAATGCATTCATCAGCTGTACGCCTCTTTTTACTGTCTCGATATCTGGATCCGGCTCTACGTCGCAGAAGAGCTGTACAGATACTGGAGTTCTTCTCTGATTCAGCTGGTCTGTAATCTTATTGACGAAACCAAACTCCACCATTGATCTATCTGTAACAATAAAGACTTTATTGATGTTTCTGCAAGACTGAAGATACTGGATTGAGTTTCTCTCGAAGTAGATCTTCTGAGGCACCTTGAACCACTGCATTGTATTTCTCCTCTTTCCCACTTTCTTGACATTTAATAAGTTGACCGCAGAGACGTTTCCGCCAATGCTGTTTCTTCCATAGGAACCACAACCCAGAGTAAGGGAAGGTAGGAATGAGTTATATACGTTACCAATACCACCGAAAGTTGAAGGAGAGTTCCAAATAATTCTCATTGCCTTAACTTTTTCGCCAAATGCATCTGCCATTGCCTGCTCTTTACAGTGGATAGCTGCAGAATGCCCAAGACCATTGAATTCAACCATCTGGGCAGCCTTTTCAAAGCCTTCTTTATCATCTTTGACTTTGAATACAGCAAGAACAGGAGAGAGTTTTTCTCTTGAAATAGGCTCTTTTGGTCCTACTGTTGTGCAAGGTACACAGAGGATGGAAGTATCTTCAGGAACAGAGAATCCAGCCTGGGAGGCTATCCAATATGCACTCTGCCCAACAAGAGCAGGCTGGAGCTTTGCATTCTCCACGTCCTCATCTCCTACTGCCTTTCCAAACATATAGCGTGAGAGTTTGATCTTTTCTTCTTTATTTACAAAGTATGCTTTAAATCTCTTGAAAAGAGCCACAGCATCGTTATAGACTTCTTCGTCAATTATTACAGCCTGCTCTGAAGCACAGATCATACCGTTGTCGAAAGACTTAGAAATAACAATGTCGTTGACAGCCTGCTCTACATTTGCACTTTTGTTTATATAAGCAGGAACGTTACCAGCCCCAACACCCATAGCAGGCTTACCGCAACTATAAGCGGCCTTTACCATTGCGTTTCCGCCGGTTGCCAGAATTGATGCAACGCCATCATGATGAATAAGGGCTGTAGTCGCCTCCATACTTGGATGTTCGATCCACTGGATACAATCTTTTGGAGCTCCTGCAGCTACGGCGGCATCACGGATGACAATTGCAGCAGCCTTTGAGCACTCCTGTGCACTTGGGTGGAATGCAAAAATGATAGGGTTTCTTGTCTTAAGACAGATGAGCGACTTAAAAATAACAGTTGAAGTCGGGTTTGTTACAGGTGTGATACCTGCAATGACTCCGATAGGGTCTGCGATCTCTGTAATTCCTGTTACCGAGTCTTCCGAGATTACACCTACAGTCTTCAGGTGTCTCATATTGTTTACAACATATTCACAGGCAAAGAGATTCTTCGTAGCCTTGTCTTCAAAGATACCTCTCTTTGTTTCTTCAATTGCTTTCTGCGCCAAGTCACCATGGTGATCAAGTCCAGCAACAGAGCATTTTGCTACAATGTAGTCCACCTGTTCCTGATTTAGATCAAGGAACTCGTCAAGAGCTTTTCCTGCTTTCTCTACCAAGGTATTTACTTCTTTCTGGTAATCTACTGTCTTCTCGTCAGCCATAAAAACCTCACTATTAAGATATTTTTATATCCATAACTATGTATCGATAAATTTATATCTTATATTAGAAGAGAAAAGCAATACCCTTTTGATATTTTTTTATCTTTTTTTTAACTTAGGTTTTTATTTTCTTAATTTGAATATGTAAAAACAATTGATGGTAGGAATCTGTTTTCACCAATAAAATCGAAAGCTAAATTGATTGCCAGAGTAAAATCCTCCAAGGCACCCAAAACCGATAAAGAAAGAATACTACTAATCTCTTCATTCTTTACTATGTATTGATACTTCAGTCCTGCATCTACATATGCATTCTTAAGTAGCTGGATACTCAAGTCTCCCGAGACTGAGACTGCCCTCTCTTTTCCAACACCCATTCCAGATAGAGAAGCTCCTATTCGAGGAACAAGAAGATTTAACTCCCCTTCCTCCGAATACATATCGCCTCTATAACTGACAGCAACAGTTGTATTTCCTATGATTGTAGATAAATAACTGGAAACACCAATATTCTCTCCTATTATAGACGAAGTTGTGGCTCCAAAAGACAAATTATCATTAAAGAGCATTATTCCAAAAGACGAAGTAAATCTCTCAGATTCATCTACCTTCTCATATGCACTGAAGAGTGCGTTCTTCACCACATCGATATATGAAGAGACTTTCTTGTCTTCCCTAATAAGAGAGTTTCCTCCTCCAAGTCTAAACCCGAAAGCAAAGTGTTTTCCTAGTTTATATCCAAGATCTATCTCAAGATCTACCCCTGTATATATATTGAAAAAGGCTTTGTCGTCTCTTACTGTCCTATCTTCCAGCTTATTAGAGAACTTAGCTGTCAACGCAATTGAGCCTGAGACTACAGTACCCTGTAGTTCATTCTCCATATTCTGGATATAAGAGGTGGGGGAAGATGAAAACAAAAGGGATGTATTATATGCTTCGCATGAAGAAGCAGATACTTTAAAAAGAATATTCTCTCTCATGAGAGGCAATGCCGCAGGGTTGACAAATACATCCTCTAAACTTCCACTGTAGGAAGGAGATCTAAGTGCACTGTATCTTTGAGCGCTGACTGCCCCGGACTCTCCTGAGGAAGCAAAAAGGCCAAAGATAAAAAGAGATAATACAAATAGGGCACTTATTTTCTTTTTCATTTCCTACAGTATAACCATGAGAGAGGAAGATGGAAAGAATGAAAAACCAGGCTATAATGTAGATTATGGGAAATGTATTCTTCCATATTGACCTTGATGCTTTCTTTGCTTCTGTAGAGTGTCTGGACCACCCTGAGTACAGAGGAAAACCTCTGATCATCGGATACCCAGGCCCAAGAAGCGTAGCCTCCACTTGCTCCTATGAAGCCAGGAAATATGGCGTTCATTCTGCAATGCCCATGACTACGGCCCTAAAACTATGTCCTGATGCAATATGTGTATGGGGAAACCACAAAAGGTATAGTGAAAAATCCAAAGAAGTGATGGAGATAATAAAAGCTTTCGCCCCTGGCTTTCTTCAGGTATCGATCGATGAAGCCTTTTTAGATCTCTCTGGAATGAATAGAATTTATCCCCTACCTGGCAAGGCTGCAAGAGTTCTTAAAGAAAAGATTCTACAAGAGACAGGCCTTACTGTATCAATAGGCGTGGCTTCTTCCAGGTTCATTGCAAAGCTTGCATCAGACTATCATAAACCTAATGGACTGACGGTAGTCCCAAGGGACAGAGAAGAAGACTTTATAGACGCTGTGGGGCTGGAGAAGCTTTGGGGTGTAGGCAAAAGCACACTAGAAGCTATCAAGAGAAAAGGAATCAACTCTACGAAGACTCTTCGTAAATATAAGAAAGAAGAACTGGTCTCAATGTTCGGTCCATCCAGCGGAGAGTATCTTTATTCTATAGTCAGAGGAATAGACCCAGGGATTTACCAAGGAGAAGTCAAGTCTCATTCCATCAGTGAAGAAAGAACATACTGGCCTGATATTTATGGAATGGATGCCCTTTCTCAGGAATTGCTGTTAATGAGTCAAAGCGTTATGTTCAGAGCGCTTGACGAAAAGAGCGTCGGCAGGACAGTGACAGTGAAACTTAGATATGGAGACTTCTCAACATTCACAATCTCCGAGACACCAAAAAGCGGCATATATTCTTCCGACGACATCTATAAAATTGCACAACGGTTATTGGAGAAGAGGTACAATAACACGGGAGTTAGGTTACTGGGAGTAGCATTAGGAGGGGTATATGAAGGAGAGAACCCGGAACAAGGTGAATTCTTCATCGAGAAAAAGCAGAAGCTGAGAGACCTTGAAAAAACTATCCTTAATTTATCAAAAGATGGAAAAGTTGTTACAAGAGCCGCGTCAATAAAGGATGGCGAACTTGCCCATAAAGATTGAGAAGGTGTAGAATCCTTCCATGCTTTACATTTGCCTCATAGAGCCAGAGATACCTCAAAACACTGGAAACATAGCACGCACAGCCGCTGCAACAGGCTCAACTTTGGTTCTTGTCCATCCTCTTGGCTTCGATATCTCAGAAAAAGCTGTTAGAAGATCGGGCCTGGATTATTGGAAAGATGTAAAGAAAATCGAATATAAAAACAAAGAAGAATTCTTTTCTTCTATCTCAGACAAAGAGTGTTGGTTCTTCTCTTCCCACGCCAAGAAGAGATACACAGACATTTCTTTCCCAATAGACAAAGATGTTTATCTTATCTTCGGAAAAGAATCGGTGGGACTGGGAGAAGAGATTTTAGATAAACATAAAGAAAGAGCATTGAGAATCCCCTTAAAAAAGGGGGAAAGATGCCTTAACTTATCTAACAGCGTGGCAATTGCTGTATATGAATGCCTCAGGCAATGGAATTATCCTGATTTTGAATAGGAGGGGAATGTGGAGAAAATAAAAATAGCTATAATAGGCGGAGGAAACATGGGAGGAGCCATAACGACCGCCCTCTCAAAAAAAGAAGAATATGAAGTCTTCTTATATGAACGCACTACAGAGAAAGCAAAGGCACTACTAGACGAATGCCCTATCACTCTACTCTCTTCAATCTCTGAGGCGACTGACATGGATGTTGTCATCATTGCCCTGAAGCCTCAGAACCTGCCATCATTTTATGAGAAACTTGAACCTCTTTCTCCAGGATTATTCATCTCCATCTGTGCAGGAGTAGACTTGAAGACTCTTAAAGAAAACTTAAAGAGCGACTCTGTAGTCCGATTTATGCCAAATATCGGAGCAAAAGTTGGTAAAAGCGTAACAGCTGTAGCGCCAGCAGATGACTTAGATGAAAAGCTAGTGAACCTAAGCATTGATATCGCTTCTTCATTTGGTGATGCATTCTTACTGGACGAGAGCCTTTTTTCAGCTTTCATAGGGATATCAGGAAGCGCAATAGCCTTTGTATTCGACTTTATGCATAACATAGCCATGGCCGGAGTAAGGGAAGGAATACCATACAATAAGGCCCTATCCATTGTTTCAGGGACACTTGAAAGTGCCGCAATGCTACAAAAGGCTACCGGTAAGGGTGCAATAGAATTGGAAACTATGGTATGCTCTCCACGTGGAACTACAATCGAAGGTGTAAAGGCTCTTACAGACGGAGGATTTGCATCTGTAGTCCAGGATGCTGTGGAGGCCACAGTTAGAAAAAGTGAAGAAATGACGCGGAACGCCAAATAGAATGGAGGAAGCACAAAAATGATAGACGTAAAAGAACTGAAGACCAGATACGATGAAATAGCAAAGAACATCAAGGACAGATACATGAATGTGGACCTTGATAAAATCGTAAAAGATCAGGAAGAAAGAGCTGCACTTCTCTTGGAAGTCGAAAACCTCAGAAGCAAGAGAAACGAAACAGCCCAGAAGATGAAGCAGAAGCTTGATAACGAAACAAGGCAGCGCTACATCCAAGAAGGAAAGGACATCAAAGAGGCTCTTGCTGAGAAGGAAGCTAGACTTGCTGTCATCGACGAAGAGTTCAAGAAAGAAGCCATGACTATTCCAAACTATGCTTCTCCTGAAGCTCCTATTGGAAAGGAAGACAAAGATAACCTTGCCATCAAATTCTATGGAGAGCCTACACGCTTCTCCTTCAAGGCAAAGGACCATGTTCAGCTTGGTGAAGAACTTGATATCCTTGATTTCGACAAAGGCGCAAAAGTATCTGGACAGAAATTCTATTACATTAAGAATAAGGCTGTCATTCTCCAGATGGCTCTCGAGAGATATGCAATGGATATCGTCATGAAGCATGGCTTCACTCCATTTATCACTCCGGACGTTGCAAAGGAAGAGATTCTCAATGGTATCGGATTCAACCCAAGAGGAGCAGAATCGAATATCTACACAATCGAAGGTACAGATACTTGCCTTGTGGGAACAGCGGAAATCACTCTTGGCGGTTACTACAAAGACACTATCCTCAGTAAGGAAGACCTACCTATCAAGATGACAGGTCTCTCCCACTGTTTCAGAAGAGAAGCAGGAGGCGCCGGCCAGTATTCCAAAGGACTCTACAGAGTACATCAGTTCTCAAAGCTTGAGATGTTCATATACTGTCTCCCTGAAGAAAGCGACATGTACCATAAACAGATTCTCGCAATTGAAGAAGAAATCTTCCAGGGCCTTGGACTTCCATACAGAATCGTAGACACAGCAACTGGCGACCTTGGCGCTCCAGCATACCGCAAGTTCGATATCGAGGCTTGGATGCCAGGACGTGGTGACGAAGGAGAGTACGGTGAAGTAACAAGTACATCCAACTGTACAGACTATCAGGCACGCTCTCTCAATATCAGATACAGAGACGATGACGGAAAGATCAAGTTTGTCCACATGCTTAATGGAACAGCTGTAGCACTTTCCAGAGCAATGGTTGCAGTAATCGAGAACTATCAGAATGAAGATGGTTCCATCACTATTCCTCCAGCTCTCGTGAGATATACTGGATTCGACAAGATCGAAAAGAAGAACTAATTATGACAAGCGCATTGGTCACCGATTTCTATGAACTGACGATGATGCAAGGATACTTTCTTGAGCATCATAATCCTAGAGTTGTCTTTGACATGTTCTACCGAACAAATCCTTTCAACGGTGGATACACTATTTTCACCGGTTTGGAGGAGCTAGTAACAAAACTAGAAGAGTTTAGGTTCAGCGAAGAAGATATTGAGTACTTGAGAAGCCTAGGCAAGTTTCAGGAAAGCTTCTTGGATTATCTTTCTTCTTACCGATTTACCGGTGACCTATACGCCTTTGACGAGGGAACACCAGCCTTCCCTCAGGAGCCTCTGATCAGAATAGAGACAAACATGCTGGACGCCCAGCTTATTGAATCCATTCTCCTCAACACCATCAACTTCCAGACATTAATCGCAACAAAGGCTTCCCGCATGAAGCTGGCAACAAAAGGCAAAGGTTCAATCATGGAGTTCGGTCTAAGAAGAGCACAAGGTATGGACGGCGCTCTTTCCGCTTCCCGTGCCTGCTATGTAGGGGGAGCCGATGTAACGAGCAACACTCTTGCTGGTAAAGAATTCGGAATTCCTGTTGCAGGTACCATGGCCCACTCTTGGATCATGCTCTTCGGTGACGAGTATAAAGCTTTCAGAGCCTTTGCAGACATCTACCCAGACAACTGTATTCTCCTTATCGATACTTATGACACTTTAGGCTCCGGTATCGATGCTGCAATAAAGGTAGGACTGGAGCAGAAAGCAAAGGGAAAGAAAATAGGAATAAGAATCGACAGCGGAGACCTTTCATACCTGACTAAGGCAGCAAGGGCAAGACTAGATGAAGCTGGTTTGGAAGATGCAACTATCTGTGTATCCAACGACCTAAACGAGCAGATCATCCTTACTCTCATCAATGATGGTGCTCCGATAGATAGTTGGGGAATAGGAACACACTTGGTCACAGGTGGAAACCAGGCAGCACTTGGTGGAGTATATAAACTAAGTGCAAAGGAAGAGAATGGAGTATACATCCCTACTCTCAAGATTTCTTCATCTTATGAAAAGACTACAAACCCAGGAATAAAGCAAGTCTATAGGTTCTTCGATAAGAATGGGCAGGCACTGGCAGACCTTGTTGCACTGAATGACGAAAGAATTGAGACTGGCGTAAACCATATTTTCTTCCATCCATTCTCTACTCAGGATATGTTTGTAATGAGAAAAAATTCATATGCTGAAATAAGGCCTCTATTGAAGAAGCAGATGGAAAATGGAAAAAGAATCAATCCTTCTCCAAGCTTGAAAGAGATTCAGCAGAATAGTCTGGAGATGCTTTCTCACTTCGATAAGTCTTATAAACGACAGGTCAACCCACATATTTATAAGGTTTCTCTCTCAACAAAACTTAAGAACTTAAAGGGTGACCTCATTATGCAGGCAAAGATGGCTGAAGATAAGATCTAAACTAAACCGCATCCAAAAAGGTGCGGTTTTTAAATAACATCTCTTACAATAAAACTAGAAATACAAATCCAATTTTGGAATATTATTTTTCTCCCCATTTTTCAACAAGGGTAAAGATATCTGTTTTCTGTAAGTTAACCTGCTTTTTCTTTACTTCCTCAGAAAGCACTTTCTTATCTACAAAAGGCTTCCACTTACTTACTAGGTTCTTACCCGCAATCCTCTTTATTGAGAAAGCCTTAGTATAAAATCGGTTCATTCCTATGCACTCGCTTCTATCTTCAATAATTGAAACACGATTAGGGAATCTTACGGCAAGGGATCTGGTTACGAACATCTTATAGCCAAAAAGCCAGGAACGCATTCCCAAATCCAAGCTTTGATAATACTCTCCAAGTATTTCAGTGTCATAACCCCTAAGACGCTGAAAGAGAGCTCTATCATATAATCCGGAACATAGGACCGGATACAATGTCGGCTCCAATCTCTCTTCCTCTGTATTTGGTTGAAAAGACTGTGGATCTATCTCTTTCCCCCTGACATAGGGAGCTCTGATAGTAGGCATTACTTCAAGGTTCGATGAGAGCATCACAGGTGCTATAGCCACAGGATGATCTTTTCCTCCCATTGCACTTAAGAGTTTTTCTCCATCAAAGGCTACAACTTCCATATCTGATCTGACGATAAAGAAATAATCAGTATAGCACTCGTCTGCCATTGCATTAATAAACTCACCTGTTGTGGTATCATTTTTGAATATGATAAATGTAACTTCAGGATAGTCTTTTGCTATATCATACTGTTCCATCTTGAACTCTGTGGATAGGACGTGTATTGATAGATTCATGTTTTCCAGATACCAATCCAAAGCTGCAGTCAGATCCTCTTTTGAACCGAAATCAAGGATTCCTATAGAAAACTGTTTCTGCCTATATAGAGTGGATATCCTATATCCAAGGTCCTGCTTACTGAATACGATTCTATAACTGCTCATACTCCACCATATCCTCTGGTCTAAAGACTACTTTATGCCCTTTTCCTACTACATCAGGAATATCTTTAGAGTCTTTTCCCATCGAAAAAGCGATTTCTCCATTTTGGTAATTAGATATCGCCTTGGCAACTATTTCGCCATTTGAATTTTTGACATCTATCACATCGCCTTTTAAAAAGAATCCTTCGACTCCAATTATGCCCTTTGGAAGAAGAGATTTATGGTCGGTGAGAATCGCTTTCACAGCACCGTCGTCGATAGTGATTGCACCCAGTGACGGAGTATTGAGAATCCATCTCTCCCTCTGTTTCAGTCTTTCTGTTGGAAGAATATATGTTCCAATCTCTTCTCCTTTGAGTATTCTTAGTATGGCATCTTCTTCATATCCACTGGCTATAATAGTTCCGCAGCCACCCTTTTGTGCAATCTCTGCTGCCAGCAGCTTCGTCTTCATTCCGCCTGTACTGAAAGTAGAACCAGCACCTTTGGCATATGAAAAGACTTCAGGAGTAAGCTCCTTGATTTCTTTTAGCATTACTACGCCTTTATCTTTTTTAGGATTACCTGTGTATACGCCGTCAATATCTGTAAGAAGAATTAATAGCTCAGCATCCATCTTACTTGCACAGTATGCACTCATTCTGTCATTGTCGCCGAATACATCGCCGATCTCAGCTGTAGAGACAACGTCGTTCTCGTTGAAAATTGGAACAACACCAAGATCAAGAAGAGTACCCACGCTATCTCTAAGATTATTGTAACTCGTTCTATTGTTTAGAGATGAACGTGTTATGAGAACTTGTGAACACAGTAAGCCAAAAGAAGCAAACTCCTCTTCATATACTCTCATAAGCATTGGCTGTCCAATAGAAGCACAAGCCTGTTTTAAAGGAATATGCTTTACAGGAGTAAGGTGTCCAATGGCTTTTGCCCCCAGTCCTACGGCGCCCGATGAAACCAGCATCACTTCTATTCCATCTTTTCTCAGTGTCGCCACCTGTCTCACAATGGAGCGGATTCTTTCTCTATCCACTCCGTTTTTGGAGGAAAGGAGATTAGTTCCCACCTTTACAACAATGCGTCTTATTTTTCCAAAGTCTCTCATATAAGCTCCTTATGGTGGAACTCTTTTCCATTTGTACCTGAGTATTCTGCAACAGTCTCACCATTTCCTCTAAGAATCCACTTTGTAGTCATAAGGCCGTCTAATCCCACAGGGCCTCTAGCATGAAGCTTGGATGTGGAGATACCCACTTCTGCCCCCAAGCCGAACCTATAACCATCGGCAAATCGAGTGGAACAATTGACGAAAACATCGGCGCTATCTGTGAAAGAGACAAAATATGAAGCATTATCATTGTTTTCTGTTATTATGGCGTCAGTGTGATGGGAGCCATGGGCGTTGATATGCTCCACAGCCTTCTTAACATCTTCTACAGCCATAATATTGCACTCTTTATCTAAGTACTCATTGTCTTCGTCACCGCACTCCATTGGAATAGCAGTTTTTAAATACCTCATAGATTCTTCATCTGCGTGTATTTTTACGCCATTCTCAACAAAAGCCTTTTCCAGGAGAGGAAGGAAAGAAGGAAGAATATCTTTATGGACAAGGAATGTTTCAGTTGCATTACATGCAGCACTGTATTGGACTTTGGCATCAACGCAGATTTTGACAGCTTTTTCAAAGTCAGCTGAAGTGTCGATAAAAGTATGGCACTTCCCGTCAGAGTGTCCCATAACAGGGATGCGAGTATTATCCATGCAATACCTGACAAACTTATTGGATCCACGAGGAATCAAAAGATCCACATACTTATCTGCAGAGAGCAGGACCTGCACGTCTTCCCTACTCTCGATTCCCAAAATCCAAGAAGAAGAGAAAGAACAGGATGCTGTGGCTTTCTTTATTATGTCTACAAGAATTCTATTAGTGTTGGCAGCTTCTTTTCCGCCTTTCAGGATAAGACCATTACCACTTAATAGAGAAAGACCTGCAATCTGCAACAAAGCATCAGGACGAGCTTCGAAGATCATACCGATTACACCGATAGGGAAAGTCTTCTTCTCAAGTATAAAGCCAGGATCCAGTTCTCGCTTCTCCCTAATTTTTCCAATAGGATCAGGGAGACTGCATAGGTCTCTATATCCCTTCTCTACGCTTTTTAGTTTATCTGGAGAGAATACAAGGCGATGGAGAATAGATGATGAGATACCCTCTTTCTCTGCATTCTCCAAATCTTTATCATTCTCAGCCTTAATTCTGTCTTTTTCTTCTTCAAGTAACTTTGAAATAGAAACCAGAGCTTCTCTTCTCTCCTCTAGAGATGAGACAGCCAACAACGACGAGGCCTTTCTAACCTCACCAAAAAGAGTCATTAATCCTTCCATATATTTATGATAAACCAGAGAGAGAAAAGGGTTCAACCGAAGAAGAGAAAAACATAATAGATAAACACAAGTTTTCAATCACAGAAAAAAAATGCGAATTACAAAGAGCTATTTGAAGGACATAAATAACAATGTGTATAAAAACGCTTTACTTATGCTTTATGTAATTAAAGGGAAGTATTTCTTAAATAATACATTTCTTTATTGACATCATATGGGTGCAGTAATAGAGTATTGATATATTTAAATATTTTAATTATTTGATTATTTCCTTTTTCTAAAGGTAAATATAAGGGGCAGTCATGTTGATGTTCGTCTTTTCTATCGTAGTGTTGGTAGCAACAATCGTAGGATCAATCAGTGGAATCGGTGGAGGGGTTCTAATTAAGCCTGTTATGGATGCGTCATTTCCTTTTACTACCTCCCAAATCAGCTTTTTAAGTGGAACCACAGTTCTTACTATGACAATCGTTTCTCTTCTTAGAAGCAGAAAAGATTTAAAGCTTGACTTAAGGACGCTTATGCTTGCCATTGGCGGAGCGGTTGGAGGAATAGCTGGAAAACAAGTCTTCGATATTGTTAAGAAGGCTGCAGGAAATGATGCCTTTGTAGGGCTAGTACAGAATATCATTATGGTTATCCTAACAGGTGCAGTCTTTGTATATACATTAAAGAAGGCAAACATAAAGACAAAGAACTTTAAGAATCCTGTCTTCTCTTTAATCGTCGGTTTATTCTTAGGCGTTTTGTCTTCTTTCTTAGGAATCGGAGGAGGACCAATTAACCTTATGGTTCTCTCTTACATATTCTCCCTTGATACAAAGAACTCTGCTCTCGCTTCCTTGTTTATCATATTCTTCTCACAGCTCTTTTCTCTGGTTTCTTCTCTTGTAACCAGAACGGTTCCAACCTTTGAGTGGCCTATGCTTTTGATGATGATGGTATGTGCAGTAATCGGAAGCACACTGGGAAGAATGTTCTCAAAGAAAATGGACAACAAGGCTGTAGATAAACTCTTTATGGCTCTTATGGCTGTAATCATCGCCCTCTCAATCTATAACTGCATTAAGTT
>JALFCJ010000288.1 GCA_022771185.1 Spirochaetales bacterium
TTTATTAAGAGTCAAAAGTTTATGCTGTATCTCGGACAAAAATCCATGGCTATCGAAAGTATGGCGACCGCATCTTGGACAAGCCACGATTCTTACTCCCCCCTTCTTCAAGCCCATTGTCCTCAATATTTCGTTGGCACATAAGACTTCATCTTCGATGCTGCCATTTATTGATACTCTGATAGTATCTCCAATGCCTTCTTTAAGGAGGTTTCCAAGAGCCCAAGTAGAACGGACAGCACTTGTTATGGCATTTCCAGCTTCTGTTACACCCAAGTGAAATGGATAAACACTCTTCTCCTTAAATAGCCTTGCCGCCCTCATTGTATTATCTATATCACTACTCTTTAATGAGACAACAATGTTTTTAAAGTTCCAAGCTTCAAAGTCAGAGATATATTCAAGGGCGGTATTCACCATCAATTCAACTACATCATCGCCCTTTTCATGCTTTGGAAGTGAACCCGTGTTCAGCCCTATTCTTATGGCTTTTCCTGTATCTCTGGCTTTCTCTACAACCAGCTTTGTCTTCCATTTGTCTCCGATATTACCAGGATTAATCCTGATCTTATCTGCTCCGTTATCCATAGCCTCCAACGCAAGCTTGTAATCAAAATGAATATCGGCCACCACTGGAATCGGAGAGTGGGATGTAATATATTTGAAGTTTTCACCATCCGCTTTCGATACATAGCTGAAACGGATCAAGTCGCAGCCCATAAGAGAGAGATCGTTTATTCTTTTTACTACTATTTCAGGGTTTATTCCTGAAATCTTATCGTCATACATAGTCTGGACTTTAACACTCTCGTCTCCACCTATCTTTATATCTCTTACTTGAGCTATGTACTTTGAGTTCATTTCAGCCTCCTATGTTCAACGATCCCCTCCGATGTATTCAAAGCAAAGGGTTCTCCAGGGAGGTAAAGAACAAACTCTCCTTCCTCAAGTGTAACGACCCCAGTCACTTCCCTGTTCTCTCTGTTATCTCTCCAGCCAGTGGCTGCATTGGCCTTACCTTTTATAACTAAAAAAATATTTGTAGCTTCTTTATCAACTACAAAACTTTTGTAATCACGATTCTTTTCAAGTCGAAAAGAATCAATATTCCTGATCCTGTCGTCTAAGCCCACATAATCAATAAGGTTCTCAAGTCTATCTTTTACCATATGTTTAACCTATCCAAATAAGAAATGAGAGGATGTCACTTTTTTTCTTTAAATATATTTATTGAAGAAGTCTTATCCTTTTCTTTTATATATTCTCTCTCACTATCTGTGATTGTAGCATAATCAAATTCACTCTCTATGACTATCACGATATTCATATCAGGGTCTATAAGTTTTATATACTTTCGTCCGTTGAAACTTCCTTCACCGGCACAGATAGAATTCCTGTCATCTCTAAGAGAAAGTATTCTAAGAAAAGTATCAAAAGAGGGTACTTCAAACACCAAAGAAAAAGCATTTGTATTCTGCCCGTCTCCAAGAAGAGAAAAAAACTCATTCCATTTCTCTTCAGAAATAATAGTCAAACCACTTTTCCAACTACACCAGCCATCCCCCCTCTCTGCAGTATCTTCAAATAATAGAGATGAATACCATTGGCGTGAAATAGTTAAATTACTGACTTTAATTACAGAATGAGTGAGCTTCATTTTATTCTCCACCTTGATTATACATCAGGGAGAAAGATTTAGGCATAAAATTTGGGCACCTAAGTGCCCAAATACAAGACGCATATCTCTTATTTGTTGAGAAGAAGCATACCGAATACAAGTGTGAAGAGAGCGACTGTCTCAACAATACCGATTACGATAAAGTACTTTGCTGTACCCTTACCTGTCTCAGCAAGAGCGTCTGCAGCAGAAGCAGCGACCTTACCCTGGAAGAAAGCAGAGAGGCCGATGACGACGCCTGCAAGAAGACCGACGGAAATGGAAAGAATACCATTAGCGAGACTAGGATCGGAGAGCTTAGCAGAGATGAAGTTCATAAGAAGGAAGCCATAGATGATCTGTGTAAGAGGTGCACCAGCAAAACCAACAAGAATAAATGGATCCTGCTTTCCGTTTGCATAACACTTTTTCCAACCACCGACAGATGCCAGTGATGCCATTCCTGCGCCGAAACCAGAGCCAACTGCTGAAATGCAGAGAGCACATGCCATACCGATGTAAATGAGGAAACTGTAGTTCATAATCTACTCCTATTGATTTTTATTTAAGGACCTTCTTCTTGAAAGGTTCATATTTGTATCCGGACCATTCTACACCGACTTGGCCGGAGAATTCCATAATATTAAGTCTTACGCCATGAACGACAATAGACAAAAATCCCATAACCAGGTTAACAGCATGTCCAATAATAAGGACAAGGATTCCAAATGGAAGTGCAAATCCACTTAAGAGTCCTTCAGCCATTCCATTAAATGATTGTGCGATAGCTAAAGATGCCAGACCTACTGCAAAGAGTCTTATATAACTCATTACGTTTGAAAAGCAGCTTATAGTATCGATAAAGTTGGTGAAAAAGCCTCCCAAGGACTCTTTCAAACCTTGTGCAAAAGGCTTTCCAGGAGACATCTCGGAAAAGAGACAGACAAGAATAAAGCCGGTAGCGATTCCAACTACAATGAGAGTAAAAGGAACCGGAGTATCTACAACAAGGTACAAAACCAACAAATAGAGAAGGTTTGTATTCAACATCCACCCGAAATCTGCGATAAACGAGAGGTCCTTCTGCTTTATCTTATCGATAATACAAATGACACACGCAAGTGACAAATGTATTGTTCCGATAGAGAAACAGAGAGTCATCATGTTATCTTGGACACTAGCAGAGTTCATGCTGAAAGCTTCTGGGAAGTTAGTTAATCCAGGGATTACAAGCATTCTCAATAAGCTAACATTCTCTATTATCGTCTCGCTTCCAAACCATGTACCGGTAATGGCACCCCATATTACTGTCGCTCCACCGAAAACATAGATAAGAGCATTTAAGTCCGAACACTTCTTGCTCTTTATGTTAAGTACAGCGGCGACAAGGACAAGTAAGAGTCCATAACCCGCGTCTCCGATAATCATGGCAAAGAACAGAGTCATAAATATCAAGAAGTATCTTGATATATCTTTTTCCCTATATCCCGGCACCAAACCCAGCATATCAAAAAGAGGCTGGATTATTCTTACAAAGCCCTTGTGATTTAGCTTTGTAGGAGGATTTTCCTCTTCTCCTGGATCATCAGAAATATATCCCACTCCATTGTCTTTCGCCCATGCCTTGAAGGCATCCATGCTGGAGACGGGAACATAACCGGTTATGTAAGATATTCCCTCGTCATCTGAGACAGTTGCATTGACTTTATCAAGGAGGATTGCTTCGTCTTCTGTTTTGAGCCAAGAATTGAAAGAAGATATATAGACTGTTGAAGAGCGAAATATTTCTCTTATTTCGTCTACTCTCTTTTCACCAATCAAAGCCTCGCTTTCCAGTTCTCCGAGGCTCTTAGAAGGAAGACTAAACTCCGATAGTTGATAATCTTTCTTCAAAGCATCACCTATGACAGCCACTGCACTTCCATTTTCATTCTTTACAGGAACAAATGTGACTTCAGAGTCCTCAGACAAAGTCTTTAAATCTTTTTTAGTGACAGTATAGAAATGAAGATTTATTCCCATTTTTGAGAGTTCTTGAATCTCTTTAGGATCAAAGTCCCCCCAACTTCTGATTCTATCGGCTTCATTTCTCAAGACTCTTACTCTATCCGCAGTCTTTTGTTCTTCATCCATTAAAGCGACTATACTCTTTGCAGTAGAAAGAACATCGGATGAAGCAAGATTCTTTTCAGAAAGAGGATTCTTTTTGTCTACATATGACTCAAGATTACCAAGAGCCTTTAAGACAATAGACTTGTCTCTTTCTTTGTTCTCACTTTCAACAGACTTCTGGGCTACATCCTTTATGTGGACAAGTCCTAGGTCTCTAAGGGAAAGGACAACTGACAACGCCTTCTCTTTTTGGCAGAAGACTGTAATTCTTTTCATTTTTTCAATCATCAGCTTACCTTCCCTAATTTCTTCTTTGCTATCTTACCTCTTACGACAGCGGAAGTCTGCTGATCCTGGAGATAGATACCGATTTTCCTAATATTCTCTTTGGCCTCAGGAATCTTGACTTTCTCAAAGAGGTTGACTCTCTGAGTAGTAGTCCTCAACTCCTTTTCAAGAAGCTTTATCCTTTCCTTAAGGGTCTCGATCAAAGCATCGTATCTTGCAATCTCGCCAAGAGCTACGATGGCCTTATCGACCCATAAAGGATAAGCTCTCAGGTCATAAGGAACGTCTTCAAAGACCAAAGACTGGAATACAGGGACCTCTACGCCTGCAATATTACCTTTAGTCTTTTTGACTTCCTTTACTTTTACAAGATGAGAGATAGAGTGATCCTCACTCCAAGAGCTGTTTTCACCATAGACGGCAATCCAACTTTTCATGCCATCTACAGCTTCCTTCTGCTTTACTTTCAGCTCTTCTATTTCAGCATGGCTTTGACGTATTACTGTCTGAAGCTGCTGTTTCTTTAGCTGAAGTGTCGGCAGATAGCGGGTAAACTGCTTCAAGGAGTCTTTCTGCTTCTTCTGCTCATTCTTGGTCAGCTTTATTTTCGCCACAGTCTTCTACCCTCACTTAGGCCAATACTTGGCAATTAGATCAGACTTCAACAGTGTCTCTTCTGGAGAGAAACACTGGCTGAGGATTTTCCATCCTGTGTCCAATGCCTCTTCTAGAGGAATATTGACACTCAAGTCCATAAGCTGTTTTTCAAACATCTCACCGTACTTCAAAAGCTTTTCGTCCCAGTCAGACATCAAGAAGCCCATGCTCTTCTTTTCAAGAGAGTCTTTATAAGAAGCATAGAGTTTGATCATACCGTCCATTAAGGCTCTATGGTCGTCTCTTGTATCTTTGTTTACGTTCTGCTTAAGACGAGACAAGGATCCAAATGGCTCGATATGGCCATGCTTAAGATAGTACTGACCCTCAGTAATATATCCTGTATTGTCTGGACCCGGGTGTGTTACGTCATCGCCAGGCATAGTTGTGACACCGAGAATTGTAACAGATCCAGCGCCTTCAAAGTCGACAGCCTTCTCATATCTAGCTGCAAGCTGAGAATACAAATCACCAGGATAACCTCTATTTGAAGGAACCTGGTCCATTGTGATGGCCATTTCCTTCAAGGCATCTGCATAGTTTGTCATATCGGTCAGAAGTACAAGGACTTTCTTTCCCTGAAGTGCAAACTGTTCTGCAACAGCAAGGGAAAGGTCTGGTACAAGAGTACACTCTACAGTCGGGTCTGCGGCAGTATGAATGAACATTACAGTACGGGAAAGAGCGCCTGACTTATTGAGAGTATCTCTAAAGAAGAGATAATCGTCGTACTTTAGTCCCATACCACCCAAGACAATGATATCGACTTCAGCCTGCATGGCAATACGTGCCAAAAGCTGGTTATATGGCTCACCGCTGATAGAGAAGATAGGAAGCTTCTGAGACTCTACAAGAGTATTGAAGACATCGATCATCGGGATACCAGTACGAATCATATTCTTCGGTACGATACGTCTGGCAGGGTTTACAGATGGTCCGCCAATAGGAATCATGTTGTCTTCAAGTTCAGGTCCATTGTCTCTAGGCTTTCCTGCTCCATCAAAGACTCTTCCAAGTAGATTATCAGAGAAACTGACTCTCATAGGAACGCCCAGGAATCTGACGCTGTCTCCTGTGCTGATACCGCTGGCACCAGAGAATACCTGAAGTGAAACAAGCTCTCCGTCAAGCTTAATTACGTTAGCATAAGACTTTCCTGTCTTTGTTGTTACTTCAGCCAAGTCTCCGCTTCTTACGCCATCAGCCTTAACAGAGATGACGTTTCCTACTATTGATTCGATCTTTGTATATACCTTCTGCATGACTTACCTCTTTCTCTCTTCAAAGAATAATCTGATCTCTTTCTCACCCTTTTCATACTCAGGAGTGTTTTCAGGAGTACCATTCCAATCCAAGAAACGCTGTCTTAGCTGGTTGAAGAAGTTTCTTGCATCCTTCTTATCCTTTAGCTGATAGTCGGAAGAAAGAATATCCAAGAGAACAGAGAATACATGCTTCTGTCTGTCGATTGTAACTGTTGCATCCACAGGGTCGAAGGAGTTCTGCTGGAAATAGCAGGAATCTACGAACTCACCCTTCTGATAAACAATGTAGTCTTCAAGTGTAGTACCTTCTTCACCTACAACCTTCATCATCTGTCCTACTTCACTACCACGTCTGACAAAAGAATATGCATAATCAACATCTTTCTTGTCGATTACACCCTCATATGTACTCCAGGAATCCAACGGATCGATGGCTGGATACTTTCTAGCGTCAGATCTTTCACGTGATAGTCCATGGAATGCACCTACAACTTTAAGAGTTGCCTGTGTAACTGGTTCTTCGAAGTTTCCGCCGGCAGGAGATACTGTTCCACCGATTGTTACAGAACCATAAGAACCGTCACGGAGTCTCACTTTACCGGCTCTTTCATAGAATTCAGCAATTCTTGATTCCAAATAAGCAGGGAAAGCTTCGTCACCAGGGATTTCTTCCAATCTACCGCTCATCTCTCTCATAGCCTGAGCCCAACGGGAAGTACTATCTGCAAGGAGAAGTACATCAAGACCCATGTTTCTGTAGTATTCAGCCATTGTGACAGCTGTGTATACACTGGCTTCACGAGCTGCAACAGGCATACTTGATGTATTACAAATAATGATAGTTCTCTCCATGAGAGATCTTCCTGTCTTCGGGTCGATAAGTTCCGGGAACTCTTTGAGAGTCTCGACGACTTCACCGGCACGCTCACCGCAGGCTGCAATGATTACGACATCAACGTCTGCGTTTTTACTTGTAAGATGCTGAAGAACTGTCTTTCCAGCTCCGAATGGTCCAGGAATACAGTATGTACCACCCTTTGCAACAGGAAGGAATGTGTCAATAAGTCTGATCTTGGTAACCATAGGCTCATCAGGCCTTACTCTCTCTTCATAGCACTTGATAGGAACCTTTACAGGCTGAGTGATAATCATTGAGAGTTCTTTCTTCTCACCTTTATCGTTGGAGATGACAGCTACTGTATCACGAACAGAATACACACCCTTCTCAACAATAGACTCCACAGTCCAGATGCCTGGAAGCGTGAAAGGAACAAAGATTTTATGAGTAAAGAGAAGCTCCTGGACTGTTCCGACAGCATCTCCGCCAGATACTTCGTCGCCTTTCTTTACGCATGGAGTAAACTCCCAATCTTTATTTGGAATAGGATCCAGATAAACACCACGCTGTAAGAAGAAGCCACACTTTTCAGCAAGCTGAGGAAGAGGGTTCTGGAGACCATCGAAGACTTGGGTCAAAAGTCCAGGACCCAACTCGACAGATAAGAGTTCTCCTGTAAACTTTACTTCATCCCCCACCTTGATTCCCGATGTATCTTCATAGATCTGAAGGTCAGCCACCTCGCCTGTGATTCTAATGACCTCACCTTTAAGGGTTTCTTCACCCACAAGGATATAGCCAACCTCATTCTTGATTACAGTGTCGTCAAATTTTACTTTGACAAGGTTGCCGTTGACTCCTGCAACCCGCCCAGTTTTATAGTCCATAATCACTCCTTGATGTAATTACACTTTGGATGTCTCTGTAGAGACGGTCAAACTCATCTCTTCCCTTTTCTTCACTAAATGAAGCTACTCTTTCTTTTATCTGCAGCTTAAGGCCGTAGATAATCAGGGCGTCCAAGCTAAAAGGAGAAGATACAGGATGAGAAGACAAAAAGTCAAAATACTCTCCAAGAATAGCCTTCTCTGCTTCCAATGGATTTGAGATAGAGAGAATCTCTTTGGCTTTTTTCTCTAAATTTTCATTCCTGGGTACTCTTGGCTTGTACTCCGGGTCCTCTCCTTTTCCATTCTTAATCGCCCTTTGAGATACCAACATTTCACTGAATGTAAAATTAAAGTTGTCCCAATCTTTTACGATTTTGTTGGTCACTTTACCTTCCCTATGAGCAAAAGAGGCTTTTTCAAGCTCTGCAAAGTCTTTTTCACTTAGCTGTTCTTTGGCTTTCTCTAGAAACTCCTCATACTTCATGGGAGAAGGTTTATCCATCCAGACAGAAGGAAGAGAAGCGGCAAAATAAATGTATTCAGCCACATTCAGCTCCTTAGATTATTTCTTTCAAAGAAGAAGAAAGATAAGGATAGAGAAGTTTTGTTATTTCTTCATCTGAAAGGTCGATATATGCCGATCCATCCTTTGAATAGACCTTAAATCCACCAGAGACTGAGGAAGAGGAACGAAGAGTTACACCTTTCTCCAATTCCTGAGCAAACTGTGAAGTAAGGACAGCATTGACTTTGTCAACCATTTCTTTGCTTACTTCCACGTCACATCCATTGCATTCACCCTTTACAACTGCAACGATAGCTTCTGCAATAACCTTCTCATCAAGACTGGCTGAAACTTTCTGACCAAGAATCTTCTTAAACTTATCTTCCAGATTCTTTCTTAGTGTGAGAGAAACATCTCTTGCCGCCTGCTTGACGCTGGATATGCTGCTTTCTCTTTCGATTTCAATTGTCTTTTTTCCATCAGCAATGATTTTGTCTCTTTCTTTCTTTGCTTCACTGACAATTCTTTCAGCCTCTTTTCTGGCTTCTTCCAAAATCTTTTTGCTTTCATTTGTAGCGGACTCGATTCCATCTTTCTTAATGGAAGCGATTAGATCCTGAATTTGCTGTTCCATAGCTTATACCTCTAAGTCTAACTTTTCTAAGTATAATTTGTGATTGTAGAAAAGAAAAGCTATATATATTATATGAACTTGTTTTTTGAGTGTAAAATTCGACATATACTTAGTTTTGTTTGTATTTTTTGAGTTATAACTATACTTTTTTTACTCTTATATCTTCAATTTTCCTTTCGTTTTAAATAAAATTTTGGTATGGCAATACCTAAGGAATTTCTTAGAGAAGATAAAATAAAAGCAATCGTAATCATAAAGAATCTCAAGACAGATGAGATTTATTTATATAAGACAGATGATGCAGTTACATCATATTCAAAAGAAAGATTTAAGCTCGACCTAGGAATGCATCCGGTAAAGAGCCTGCAGGACGCTTACTCCTCCCTGGGACTTGAACTATTCACCTTCGAGATTGATAAAGAAGCGAAGGAAGAAGAAAACCTAGACGATCTCCTGGAAGAAAGAAAGAAATATTGGATGGAAAAAGGCTCAAGATTTTACTCCTGAGCCTGTGTTCAATTTCCTTTCTTCCTATCTTCTTCGATAAGTATCTTTAAGCCTTCAATGGCAACTTTGATGGCAGGTTCCGTGTCGTGGAGCTTTGGGTTGTCCATTCCGAGAGCTTCTCTTTCCTGGTTTCCAACCACAAAGAATTCACTGCCGCATCTTACCCCTAAGTGTGCTGCACATACAAAGAGAGCTGCAGATTCCATTTCTGACGCCAATACTCCAAGTCTCTTCCAAGCTTCCCACTTTGTCTTCAAGTCGTAGTAGACAGGCATAATATCAGGGTCATGCTGGCCATAGAAGGAATCTTTGCACTGGACTACTCCCGTGTGGCTCTTAAGGTTTAATCTCTTTGCCCCTTCCCTCAGTGCCATGACGATATCATAGTCGGCGACAGCAGGGAACTCGATTGGAGCGTATTCACGGCTTGTTCCTTCGGCTCTTACAGCTCCTGTTGCAATTACAACATCTCCGCCCATAACAGGAAGAGCAATACCGCCACAAGTTCCCATTCTAATAAAAGTATCTGCACCGCACTTATAGAGCTCCTCCATAGCAATGGATGCACTTGGTCCTCCGATACCTGTACTAGTTACACTAACCTTCTCACCCAAGAGATATCCTGTATATGTTACATACTCCCTGTTATCGGCGACAAAGACAGGATCATCCAAGTATTTGGCAATCAACGGCACTCTCTTCGGGTCTCCAGGAAGAATAACATACCTTCCTACATCACCTTTTTTTATTCTCAGATGATATTGTATTCCCGTTCCATTCATGTAATCAGACATAGCTAGTCTCCTTATAAGTATGTTAACTCATGAAAACTATGGATAAAAGAGCAATATTCTATTTTTACAGAAAAACAGCCGTAAAGCTTCCACCTTTCAAGGTGGAGGATGTAAGGCTGAAGAATGAATGCCTCAATTGTTATGAATCGTTATAAATGCTATAATAAATCATGGACAGACAGGTAAAGAATGAAGCCATAAAGACAACTCTAAAACAGACC
>JALFCJ010000307.1 GCA_022771185.1 Spirochaetales bacterium
CCGAGGAAATAGCCGAAAAGAAACGAATTCCAGACATAAAGTTTATGGCATCACGTGGTATATCTGCTGAAGACATTTCGGAAGGAACTCAGCTCCCATTAGAGAAAGTGAAAAAGATTCTTGAGACAGAATAACATCTAATACTTAAAGCAATCTATAATCTACAGTGCCATGTTGATAACTCTTCATGGCATTTTTAATAAAAGAAATACTCTTCTTATGTTGTTCTTCCTAATACCAAGAAGGGGATAAGCGTTTATGATATTGGACTGCTTCAAGAACGATGAATCTATAAGATATTCTATTGAGATAGAATAACGTGACTACAAGCATGAAAATTATTTCATATTTCAACCAATAATGATATCATACATCTACATACAAAAGGCTTTTTCGACATAAAGGTGTTATCAGAGACATATCCTACTATCACCTGAAGACAGAAAATGATGAGCCTAATAAGAGGAAAAAAATGGAATTATACCCAGAAGATGATCAAGAATTATATTCATATATGTCTTACGAAGAACGAAAAATGCATGAAAGACTAATTGAATATGCATTAGAAAGAATTCTAATAAAAGACATAAAGTTTATGGCATCATTAGGAGCATCAGCTGAACAGATTTCCGAAGGTATTAATTATCCGTTAGATAAAGTGAAAAAGATTCTTGAGACAGAATAACTTCTACGATTAAAGAAGTCTGTCGTATACAGTGCCATGTAAGAAAACACATGGCACTGTGTAATACTCAAGACAAAAGAAAAGACATAACGTCATCGATATCCCCGTCAATAGAAATAGACTTGGGTTTTATCTCGGATGGGACATAAGCTTCTCCATAGTTAACCACAGCGTACCTTGCATTATCCCAAGCATCAGTCATTCTACAGAAGTTATACATTATAATCGACGGAGTATTATACCCTACTCCAAGCTCAAGAAGTAGAAGACTTTTATTCTTGTGTTTGGCAATAAACTCCTCATATCTACTCTCAGCCTTAAACCAGCCTTCATCTTCTACAAATAGGTCGTCAGATCTTAAGTTCATAGTTATCATTTCATTGCACACTGGGCAGCAAGGAATAATAGAAGCAGGGACTTCCATTTTCGCTTTCTTTCCATCAGGAATAAACAAGTCGCCATTCTCGCTTATTTCAAAGTTCTGGGATTGAAGCATCTTCACTACACTCTCTTTGTTGTCATAAGTAGAGTCATGGCAAGGAACACTGCATTGAAATAAGCCATAGTCACCTTGAGTGTAGAAAAGCCTCTCTTTCTCGCCCCCCGCTTTCTGGAAAGCATGATCTACATTTGTAGTGATAACAAAGTAATCTTTGTCTTTTACTATTTCAAAGAGTTTCTTATATGTATCCTTTGGAGGATCCATATACCTATTAATATATATGTACCTACTCCAATAAGCCCAAAACTCTTCTGAAGTCTCAAATGGATAGAATCCTCCAGAATACATATCAGAAAAGTTATACTTATCGATGAAGTCAGAGAAGTATCGATTAAAACGAGGACCACTGTAAGTAAAGCCAGCAGATGTGGAGAGACCGCTTCCTCCGAAGTTATAGACTGTCTGAAGAAATACTTTGTCTTTATCTTCAAATGCCATGATATTCTTAACTGTAGTCTTTACTGGAAGTGTATACAGGTATTCAACAGAGCCTACAAAGGCATCACGACCTGTTTTATAAGAAAGGTTATGCTGTATATAGTCTTTATTCAAGAGACTATAAGCTTTTGCTGTATCGCCAGTTACGAATGTATTAATGGATCAATGATAAATTCTTGTATTTGTCATAGTTATGCTAATTTGAAGCCCTTTCTTTTTGGACTTTGAGAAAGGGCAAGATCACTGATCTTTATACTTCTTTATTACTTCAAAGCGTTTTATCTTTCTTGTGCTTGTAGTAGGTAATGGCTCATCAGAAACAGAGACGAGAGTAATCTTCTTATAGCTCTGGAGATCTCTATTAACGTTCTCTACTATCTCGCTTATTTTCTTAGAAGTCTCTTCCAAGCCTTCTTTCTTCAAGAGCTGAGGGTTTGGATATATGACAGCTCTTATTCCTTCAGACTTGGTCTCTTTGTTGATTATGTAAGGAATAACAGCTATCTGCTCAATCTCTCCATAGAGCTGGAACTTATCTTCCAATTCTTCAGGAAAGACGTTCTTTCCACCCTCTGTTACGATGACAGACTTTGCTCTTCCAGTAAGATATAAGTATCCATCTTTATCGATATGGCCCACGTCTCCTGTATTAAACCATCCGTCATCAGATAAGACTTCTTTTGTGCTCTCTTCGTTTTTGTAGTATCCCTGCATTACTACGCTGCCCCTTATATAGAGGACGCCGTTTCCATCTTCATCAGGATCCACTATCTTCTGCTCTAGAGTTGGGATAATCTTTCCTACCGATTCTTCTTTATAGGCAGCTACAGGATTAAGGTGTGTTACAGGTGATGTCTCTGTGAGGCCATAGCCTTGGACAAAATCCAGCCCCAGCTGATTAAAGCGTTTGAAAGTAGTAGCTGGCAATGGTCCCCCTCCTGATATGCATACTCTTACTTTATCAAGTGAAGCTTTCTTGAGAATTGAAGAGGAGAAGAACTTCTTTCCAAAGTTTATTCCTGTAATCTTCTTGATCACTCCCGAGAGCCCCATTAAGAGATGGACAAAGAAGGCTTTTACTTTTCCTTCTTTCTCTATCCCCTTCATAATGGAAGAAAGGAATCTGTTATAGATCATAGGAACAGCTAGGAACATAGTTACATTTCCGTCTCTCAGTTCCTTCAGTATCACTGGAACTATCAATCTGCTTCCAAAGAGACAACATGCTCCTGAGAACATACACTCCAAGAATACTGCTGTCATAGTATATGCGTGGTGTATAGGAAGAACCGCATATACAGTGTCTTCTGGGTATAGAGTCATGTATCTCAGCATCTTGAATGCATCAGACACCAGATTTGTGTGTGAAAGCATTACACCCTTGGGGTTACCTGTAGTACCGGAAGTAAAGAGAATTGCAGCTGTGTCGTTAGAGTCCACTTTCTCAGGGCCACACTTTCCTCCCTTGATGTCCATTATATATGGGTAGTTATCAGAGTTGTCCAAAGAGACTCTGAAACGTAATTCTGGAACATCCACGTCGATTCTGTCGCCATCAGCAAAGATGCCCTTTACGTCTCCAAACTCTATTAGCTTTTTCATCTCGTCGCTTTTGAGTCCATGATCCAATGGCACTATTACAGCACCCGAATATGTAATGGCGAGGTATGCCAATGCCCACTGGGGAGAATTCTTTCCACAGACGGCAAGTTTATCGCCAGGGGAGATACCATTCTCTTTTATGAAATATGCAATCTCCGATATCTTCTCATAAGCTTCCTTGAAAGTAAGAGAGAAGACAGAGGGTGTAATGGATTTCAATGCTTCGTTATTAGGGAACCTGGAGACAGTGATTGAGAAGGCTTCTGTAATAGTAGGCCACTCTCCAGAGAAAGCTTTTCCTCTATAGGACTCGAGAAAATCAACTTGGGTGTAATAAACCTTTCTTGACATATGCCTCCAAAATCAAACAATTGCTATTTGATTACTAAATTCTCGATATAGGAGTTACAAATTGTCAATAAATCGGAATATATAACTATAACAACTTTATATTTTTGTTGGATAAATAGATACATATATCTAATTACTGGTTGTTTTTATTTTATCTTTTGAGTTGTGTTTTGTCAAAAAAAGATGACCTATTCCTCAATAGAAGAACAGGTCAAAGAAAGGTGATGGCAATTATGCTTTCTCGATTGCTCTCAGCTCTATGTATCCTCTCTCGCCTCTTGGTTCAAGCTGGATTCTGGGTTCTCTTGTACTCCACTTAGCCCCGATAAGAGCTGGATTATATTTATCCATGGCTCTCTCTACTTCTTTGATAGCTTCTTCATAGTACTCTTCTTCAAAGGCTTCACCCTGGAACATCAAGTATTCGCACTCATCCATCTCAACAATATCAAAGCCATCGATTATTTTTCCATTCCAATCTATTGGCAGCTCCACTCCTTGGACATAGATGCTGGTTCCCTTTGCCCTATATTTATCAGTAAGCCACATACACACAGGCTCTGGGGTGATACTCTTCAGTATCCCCCATACATCGCAGCCTACTTCCATGGAGTAATCCCAATAGTTATCACCATTGACGCCTCTTTTGATCATTACTTTTCTTCTTGGTTTTGTGATTCTTGTTACGTAAATGTTTCTTGTTTCAGCCATTTTCTTTTCCTCTTTTAATTTTGAGTCTCTGTATTTCACACGGTAGGGTATAAAGTAGCAGATCGGAGAAGGACTTCTTTTATACTCGCCGGCAGATGTGCCGAACTCGTTTCGAAAGGCCCTGATGAAACCTTCGACGCTTTCATATCCGGATTCAAAAGCTTCGTCTGTAACATCGCTCTCTCCCTCTTTTAGTCTCTCAGCACTTCTTGTGAGCCTCATTTTTCTTAAGTATTCCCCTACCCCATATCCAGTGGCCTCTGCAAAGAGACGCTGGGCATGAAAGGGAGAATAATTGGAGACTCTTAAGACATCACTTACCGTGATATCTTCCAAGTAATGGAGAATCATAAACTCCTGCATTCTATCTACTGCTTCCGTTTGAAATCTATTCATGGCTACACTATAGTTTCTCTCCCCAATCTTAACTTGACGAAAAATGCT
>JALFCJ010000308.1 GCA_022771185.1 Spirochaetales bacterium
GAATTTTGGTACGATGATATCTGCCATCTCTTTATAGTTTTTGTCGATAGCAGTAGAGAATACTAGGGTTGAGCATGGATAAAAGTTATATGCCTCGATGTTGTCCAAGAGATGCTGAATAGATGAAGGGGTGTGGGCACCATCGAAGGTAAGGGATACTGTTTTTTCATCTGTTATCAGCGTTTTTCTTTGGAAACGTCCAGGAAGTGAGAATCCATCTTTTAATTCTAGATAATTCCTGTCTATATGTTTCAAAAGATTGAGTTCCTGTAAAATAAACAAAACATAGTATAAATCATAGAGTTCAATTTCCGAAAACCCAAAAGTGGCTTCGAAAGCAATATCAATGCCTTGTATTTTAGTATGGGCGATTTTTATTGGAAAATTGTTTTTAAATTTCAAATCTTTAATTTTTAATGCATAGGTTAAATATGGGGAACCGATTCTATCGGCTTCTTTCTTTAAAGTATCCAAGGCCTCTTGTGGCATATCAGAGAAAAAAGATGGGACACCTTTTCTCATGATGCCTGCTTTCTCCGTGGCTATCTCTTCAAGTGTATTACCAAGGATTTTTGTATGTTCTTTCTCAATATATGTAAAGCATGTAGCAATAGGGGAGATTGTATTCGTAGCATCAAGTCTTCCTCCTAGCCCTGTTTCTATTACTGCATACTTACACCCTGCATTCTTAAATAGTAAATATGCATAAGCGGTATAAAGCTCAAAAGTAGTTGGCATATCAGGGCCTAGTTCTTGCGGAAGAGAGAATCCTTCAATCTTCTTCTTTAGTTCCTTTAATGTAGATATATAAAGAGACTGTGGAAAGAACTTCGTTCCTAAAGTAAACCTTTCTCTTATATCAAAGACATGGGGGGATAGATAAAGCCCTGTCTTCATATGATACTGATTCATGATCCAAGACATAAAGGAGGCTGTGGTTCCTTTTCCCTTGCTTCCTGCTATATGAATCATTTTTAATTCTTTCTCTGGGTTACCAATTCTCTCAAGTAGCAGATTCATTCTCTCTAATCTATTCTCTCTTAAGCCACCGGAGAGAGAAGGAGAGTATGAATCGAAGAAATCACTAAGGGTTATAGATATATCATTCATATTTATATCCTTTTTTGTCTGTATCTCACTCTATGCTTTGCAAAAAGGATGATAAGTAGACAAAAACTAGCTTCTATGGCAAATGCAAAAGATTCGTCTCTCCCTATGCTATACTATTATACAGAAGCATACAATCATAGTATCGCAAAGCGTAAATAGAGATTAGTCTGCGTTTCCACCGTCAATGGGAAATACGATTTGACGCCTTGGATGCATCAATATAGCCACAGATCCTTCAGCAATAATAGGCATCATATCTTTGATGTCCAAGATTACTTCTTCAAATAATTTGAACTTTCAAATACTTGGCTTTTCTACTATAAGTGTAGTAAATATGGGAAATATTAATGATTTTACCAATTCTATGTATAGTTAAATGGCACTAGATATTGACAAATTATATAATTAGCTTTCAGAATACAACTAATATTTTACAGTTGGTTTATTATTGTCAGAAAAGCAGGAGAAGTGATTATGGCTTTTAAAGATAAGTATTGGAAAACTGGAGTGGAGGATATCCTTGCATATAAAGGCAAGAAGTATAATGGTGAATATCCTACTTTTAGGGAAATGTTGGAAATAACAGAAGAGAGATTTCCTAATAATGATGCTTTCAAGGCTATTGTTCCTGAGAAAATCACATTTACATATAAAGAAGCTTTGAAGAAAATCAGAGAGATTGCATACTATCTTATCTCGACAGGTGCCAAGAAGGGTGACAAAATCGCTGTTACAGGTAAAAACAGCCCTGAGTGGGCCCTTGCATATTTTGGCATCTCATTTGCAGGATGTACCATCGTCCCTCTCGATTACTCTCTTCATACAGAAGATATGGAGAAGATTCTTTCTTTCGGTGATGTAGACAGGCTCTTTATTGATGGTGAGAAGATCAATGTTGTCGATAAAGATGGAAAACTCTTTAAAGAAAAGATCTCTCTTGAGAAAGATGGAAAGGGACATAAGTATGTCCTTGACCTTAATGGCCCGGAAGTTGAACTCCCAAAAATGAGCTCGGAAGATACTGCAGCTATTCTCTTCACAAGTGGTACAACAGGTACACCAAAGGGAGTCATGCTTACATTCACTAACTTTATGTCCTCCGCCCTCAATTCCCAAAGACTCTTTAATGTATATTCGACAGATGTATTCTACGTCATTCTTCCTATACACCACGCTTATACTATGACAGCCGTGCTCTTGGAGACT
>JALFCJ010000142.1 GCA_022771185.1 Spirochaetales bacterium
AATACATCTGTTCCATCGATCGGATCCAAAACAAAAGTATATGGCGCATCGTCTTTTATATCAGTTGTCTCTTCTTCTGAGATTATTGCCCCCTCAGGAAAGAGCTCTTTTAGGAGAGACAAAACCCGGCTACTGATAGTAATATCAACTTCTGTTACAGGAGAAGAATCACTTTTCTTTCTGACATGAAGATCACACTGTTTCTCTACAGCCCACTTGCCACACTCCAGTATTTCTTTTTCAACTATATCCAGCTTTGATTTATCAAGAACCATATTGCCTCCAATGGGATTTTAATATTTGGTTTTTATTTATGGAAGAGAGAATTAATGAGCAATGTTGAATACATATCTTGTTTTCTGTTATATTTTCCTCGGTGTCTAAATGTCATACGAGAAAATAGTTAATGACTACATCAAGAATAGTACGGCATATAAGGCGTTTCTGAAGAATCAGAATGTTATCCTTAGTGCTGACACAATCGATTATTTCCCCCTTTCTGCTTTGGTAAAGGCTGTCTCTGACAAAAGGGGTGGACGTGTTTTTGCCATTTCTCCAACAGAAGAGTATGCAAAAGGCTTATATGAAGACCTCTCCTTTGTAGATAACACTGATGTCATCCTGCTTCCTTCGGATGGTAAGCAGCTATATTCAGAGTATACTGCCTCAAGGCAAGAAGAAGAGAGAAGAAAAGCCCAGGAAGAGATGAATGAAAAGAAGAAGGCTATTGTCATAACCTCCCTCAGATCTTTTGTATCACCACTTCTATCTAAAGAGTCTATCTCAGATATGACACTGAATCTAAAGGCGGGAAACGAGATAGATCCTGATGCACTATCGAAGACTCTGGTTGAGAACGGATACTTCAGAACTCCTCAGTGCATAGAGTGTGGAAGCTATAGCTTGAGAGGAGAAGTAATGGATAATTATCCTTTCTCCTTCGACAAGCCTATCCGGCTCTATATTGATTGGGACACTATAGACCGTATCTCTTACTTTGATCCCATCTCCCAGCAGGCTGATAAAAGTGTAAGAAGTGTCTCCATTCCTCTTATGTTTGAAAAAGAAGAATTGAAGGTAAAGATGGAGTCGATCTCTTCTTTTCTCCGTAGCGACGACTACTTCATGATTCTTGGCACAGAGAAAGTGGATACTAGCTGGAGAGCCATGGAGAAGGAAGCAAAGGGTAGGTTTAATGAAGCTTACAAGACTGACCCTGATTCAATTATTCCAGAAAAATATCTTTTCAACTGGAATAAATTTGTCTCTTCTCTTAAAGCTGGATTTCTTATCTATGAGATAATGGCTCCAGACCATTATCATTTCTCTATAGAACCATCCCATTCATACTTTGGAAATGTAACGTTCTTTAAAGATGAACTGAGAGTAATGGAGAATGAAGGATGGCACGTAAACATTGTAGCTCCATCCAATATCCAGAAAGAGAGACTTGAAAACGTTTTGAGGGACTTTGATGTCGAGTATACAGTCTCCGACTTATCTATGGGATTCCAGATTCCAGAGATAAAGTATGCTGTAGTTTTGGACAACGAAATATTTGGAAAGAAGAAATCCAGACGAAAGGCTGTTGTGGAGACAGTCTCGTCTCCTTTGGATTCTTTTGTCTCTCTTAAACCTGGTGATTATGTAGTCCATGTAAACTACGGTATCGGGCAGTTTGAGAAGATAGACAGAGTAAAGGGAAGTAAGAGCGAGAGAGACTACATCAAGATACGCTATGGAGAAGGGGATGTATTATATGTCCCGATCGAGCAGGCGAATCTTGTACAAAAATATATCGGAAATGATGGAAAACCTCCCAAGCTTGATTCCATGGGCTCATCCAGCTGGTCTAAGAAGAAAGAGAAAGCTAGAAAGAGTGCTGAAGAGCTGGCACAGGAACTTGTAAGACTCTATGCTGAGCGTGAGCATAGGCATGGATATCCATTCATGAAAGATAATGACTGGCAGGTAACCTTCGAGGCTTCTTTCCCATTTACTGAGACTCCAGACCAATTGAAGTGTATTGAAGAGATCAAAGCCGATATGGAAAGCGACAAGTGTATGGATAGACTTGTCTGCGGTGACGTAGGATATGGTAAGACAGAGATCGCCTTCCGTGCTGCCTTCAAAGCCGTAATGTCTGGTAAGCAGGTTGCATTCCTGGCTCCAACTGTTATTCTTGCCCAGCAACACTATGAAAACTTCAAGAAACGTCTGGGTGACTTTCCTGTAAAAGTGGGGCTTAGCACAAGGTTTGTCTCTTCTAAAGAACAGAGAAATATTCTTAATGGACTTAAAGAGGGAACAGTAGATGTTCTCTTTGGTACTCATAAGATATTATCGAAGAATGTAGTATTCAAAGATCTAGGACTTTTGATCGTAGATGAAGAGCAGAGGTTCGGAGTAAAAGATAAAGAGAAAATAAAGCAGATGAAGACAAACGTTGATTGTCTTACACTCTCCGCTACTCCTATTCCTCGTACTCTTTATATGTCTCTACTGAAAGTTAGAGATATGTCCCTCTTGACTACAGCACCTCGTGAAAGACTCCCTATCGCAACAGAGATCGAGGAATATAACCTTGATACAGTTGTTACAGCTATAAATAGAGAACTGAAGAGGGGAGGCCAAGTATTCTATCTTCATAATAGAATCGAAGACTTGGAAGAAGTGGCAATGGTACTGAGAAAGGCCATCCCTTCTGCAATAATCGAGTATGCTCATGGTCAGATGGGCTCCGAGGAACTGGAAGACATAATGCATCGCTTTATTTATGAAGGTGTGCAGGTTCTTGTTTCTACTACAATCATTGAAAACGGTATCGATATTCCTAACGTCAACACTATCATCATCGACAGAGCCGATAGATTGGGACTGGCTCAGCTTTATCAGCTGAGAGGAAGAGTAGGACGTAGTGACAAGAAGGCCTACTGTTATCTTTTTTATCCTGATACCGGATCTCTCAACGACGACGCAGTAAAGAGACTCAGAGTATTAAGCGAGAATACTGAACTTGGTTCTGGATTCAAGGTCAGTATGAAGGATATGGAGATAAGAGGAGCTGGTAATATTCTTGGTCGAGAACAGTCCGGTCACTTGGAAGCAGTTGGCCTTGATATGTATCTCAAGCTTATCGAAGAAGAAATCAACAGGCTTACAAATACAGAAGAAGCCAATGAACGAGATGTTCTTCTTGAGCTTGATTACACAGGCTTTATTCCAGATTCTTATATTACTGATCCTTCTGCCAAGTTCGAGATGTACAAGAGAATTGCATCTATTACTTCAGAAGGTCAGCTTGAAGGACTTAAGAGTGAAGCAGAGAATAGATTTGGTACACTTCCAGAAGAAGTGGACAACCTTTTCTGCATTGCGGAGATCAAGATTATCTGCAGAAAGCTTAAGATATATCACCTTAAGGAGACCAGGGGAATTGCAGACGTCGAGTTTAGCCAAGTATCCATTCTAAACCCAAGTAAGGTTGTTCACTTGGTATCTCTATCGGGAGGCAGGGTAAGACTGGATCCAAGAAGGATGGATCACCTCACCCTCGATACCCAGGCTGTATCTCTCAAAGATAAAGCTCAATTTATACTTGAAACACTCAGGAGATTAATCTGATGGAAGATAAAGAAATATTAGAGAATCTCGGTAAAATCGAGATTAGGGAAGGAAGAGAAAGAACAATAA
>JALFCJ010000119.1 GCA_022771185.1 Spirochaetales bacterium
GATTGTAGGTGATATCCCTATCTTCGTCGCTTCAGACAGCGTCGACGCTTGGACAAATACAAAGCTTTTACAGTTTGATAAGAACTGCGTCCAGAAAGCATCAGCAGGTGTTCCACCTGATGCATTCTCTGCCACAGGCCAGTTGTGGGGAAACCCTCTTTATGACTGGGATGAGATGGAGAAAGACGGATATGCTTGGTGGATCAAGAGAATAAAGGCGAACTTTAGACTTTCCGATGTAATAAGAATCGACCACTTCAGAGGCTTCGAGGCATATTGGAGAGTTCCAAAAGGTGAAGATACAGCCATGAATGGCGAATGGATCAAGGGCCCGGGGCAGAAGTTCTTCGATAGAGTAAAGGAAGAGTTTGGTGATAATCTCCCCATTATCGCTGAGGATTTGGGTGTCATTACAGAGGAAGTGGAGGCTCTCAGAGACGACAACAAGCTTCCTGGCATGAAGATTCTTCAATTTGCTTTCGGCTTTAATGATGAAGGCGAGTTCGATACTACAAATGAATATCTTATTCACAATATCGGGGAGGTATCGGTGGCATATACAGGTACCCATGACAACAACACTACTGTGGGTTGGTATAACTCTCTTGATGATGGGACAAAGGATATTGTCAGAAGATACTTCGAATGTAGCGATAACGAAGTATTATGGAAGATGATCAGAGCTCTCTTAATGAGTAACGCCATGTGGGTGATTTTCCCGATGCAGGATATTCTGGGACTGGGAGAGGAAGCAAGGATGAACGTGCCTTCAACTTGCGGTACGTCCAACTGGTCCTGGAAGATGAAGAAAGAAGACATTACTTCTCCATCTCTGGAAGGTATTAAATACTACTCAAAGCTTTACGGCAGGTCAAAGTGAACATAATTCTCTTTGAAAAAGGTGTTAGACACTTTGAATGTAAAGACGAAAGACTGATTCACATCAAAAAAGTCCTCCACATGGGAGTGGGGGACTCTTTCCATGGTGGTGAGATTAATGGATGGGAAGGAAAATGCAGGATAGAACGCTTTGACGATAATGGCCTGGACTTCTCATTTACTCCCGAATTAGATTCTTCTTCTCTCTATCCTCTTACAATGATCATAGCTCAAGTCAGGCCTATCTGCATGAAAAGGATACTAAGAGAAGCGGTATCGCTGGGAGTAGGGAAGCTGATTCTTCCCATCTCTGACTTGGGAGAAAAGAGTTATTCATCAGCCTCTTTGTATACAGAAGGGGAATACAAGTCGATTCTCCTTGATGGCGCCATGCAAAGCGGTAAGACTGGAGTCAGCGAGTGTATTGTCACATCCAATATCGAGGATGCCATAAAAGAAGCGGGAGAGGGTGAGAGGCTCCTTTTAGATAACGTTATTGGAGCAAGGGCACTATCTTCATTATCATTGGAGAATAAGAGAGTAATACTTGCAATAGGTCCTGAGAGAGGATGGTCGGATAGAGAGAGAAATGTTTTCATTTCATCCGGTTTCTCTCCTGTTTTAATTGGTAACAGAATCCTCAGAACAGAGACGGCTGCCGTCTCCGCTCCATCCATTGCTTTATCACGAATGGGGTTGATATGAATGACGAGACACTATCATTGATTTGGAGTCGCAGAACTATAAGAGACTTTGAAAGAAGAGAAGTCGAGAAAGAGACGGTAGATAAGCTAAAAGCCATGACTCTTCGAGCCCCAAGCGCAGGGAATATGGAGATGTACTCTATATTGGAAGTGGAGGATAAAGAGAAAAAGAAACAGCTAGCTGCTATCTGCGACAACCAGAAGATGATAGAGAATGCACCGTTAGTTTGGATTTTCCTTTGTGATATGGAGAAGTGGAAGAGGTACTTTACTTTCTCCAAGAGCCCTGAGAAGTTTAATATACCAATGCCTGAACTAGGGGCTGGAGATATGCTTTTATCTTTTGAAGATGCCGTCATAGCAGCAGAAAACAGCGTCATCGCTGCAGAGGCCTTAGGCTTGGGCTCCTGCTATATAGGGGATGTGTTGGAAAACGGTGAGAAGCTGGTGGAGCTTTTTTCATTGCCCCGGCATGTGATTCCCGCCGCCATGGTAATCTATGGATACCCCAAGTCAAAGGAGAGATTCCAGTCTACTCCTCGCCCTGATATCAACTCGTCAATCTTCATGAAAGATAGATATAAAGAAAGGACTTTTGAGGATCTTGAAGACGAGTATAAGGGACATAGAGAGTATAATAAGGAACATAAACGTCTTCCATTTAATGGAGAGGGGACTGTTGCAGATGAGTATTATGGGAGAAAGTATACATCGGAGTTTATGGCTGAGATGAATAGATCAGCATTCTATTATATAGGACGTTATCTTGAAAAAGAGTAGGTGTTTATAACTCTTTAAGTGAAAATAAATTATAA
>JALFCJ010000230.1 GCA_022771185.1 Spirochaetales bacterium
GATGATCAATCATTTGATATAAGTTCTTCTCAAATTCATCCCTCATTTCTTTATCTTTGCGCCTTAGTAGGGAGTAGTGGTTGTCTTTTAAGTGAGAACCAAGAATAAGCGGGGCTGAGATTACTCCAAAGAGATACTTTCCCCCGCCGCTTACCATATCCTGCCAAACCAAGACTCCAAGCCTATCGCAGTGCCAATACCATCTTAAAGGCTCAACTTTAATATGCTTACGAAGAGTATTGAACCCCATGCTTTTTATTAACTTTATATCCTCCACCATGCTCTCGTCAGAAAGTGGAGTATATAAGCCCCCATCCCAATATCCTTGGTCCAAGAGCCCATGATGAAAATATGGCTTACCATTAAGTAAGAGTCTCTTTACACCCTTTTCATCTTCTCCAACACCAAAGGTCCTTAGACCTACATATGAATAAACAGTGTCGGAAGCGAAAGATATTGAGAAAGAGTATAGATATGGATCCTCAGGGCTCCAGAGACGAGGAGACGAGATATCGATTCTAGTCTCCCCATTCTCTGAGAGGGAGTATGATCTATCAGAAAGGGTAAGAGTACACTCCCCATCTCCCTCTTTATTTACGAGAATAGAGAATCCATTTAAATCAGGAGTTATCTTTATGCTCTTTATATAGTCTTTTGGTGTCTTTTCTGCCCAGACGGTTTGCCATATGCCGCTCTGTGGAGTATACCAAATTCCTCCTCGTTTAATTTTTTGTTTTCCGCTTTCCTGTTCTTTTGTGTCAGATGGGTCTGTAACTCTCACTTCCAGATCAAACTCAGTTCTGTTGATTTCTATAGAGAATGGAAGATATCCCCCCTTATGCTCTGCTACTTCGTTTCCATCGATATATACTTTCGCTTCATAATCTATGGCCCCGAAGTGCAGAAATATTCTTTCCTTCTCTTTATCGAACGAAAACGGGAGAGAGATGTGAGCCGAGTAGATGAGAGTCTCATCTGGCGCCGTTATATGATTAAATCCGCTTCTCTCAGCCTCAGGACTGAATGGAACGAGAATCTTTCCTTCTTTTATTACTTTGTTTTCTTTTGATAATACTTTTAAGTCCCATAGCCCATTGAGAATTGTCCAATTCTCTTTTCTTTCTAACTGTGGACGTGGGTATTCAGGAAATGGAATCATTTTTTTGCCTCATTTCTTTTTAATAATACAAGAGGGAGAATAGAGAATAGAGTAATGACCGATGCCAAGATAAATACATTAGGAGTAGGCACACTCTTTACTACACCCAGTTCTGTATAAGTCAGTTTTGATCCTTTTATTACAGCGGAACCCAATACTGGTCCAATGATCATAGGTATCATGACTTGGAATATCATCCTTACACCCTGTATTTCTCCCTCTTTTCCCTTTGGCGTGTAATCTCTGACAAGGGAAGAGAGTACAGATGTGGAGATAAGATACCCCGTCATCATAACCACGCCTGAGATGGTTGTTATGATGAAACTGCGGGAGAAGAACATCATCAGCATTCCTATGGCCATAATGATGACAGAAGGAAAAGAACTCTTTACTCTTCCCGCCTTGTCTACAAGTTTACCCAAGAGGACACAGAGAATAGAAGAGACGATAAGAACTATTCCCAGTAGTATTACATAGTTATCGAAGCCAAGATAGTTCTGGATATATATAATAAGGTACGGGTAGAATACTTGCATACCTATTGCATTTATACCGAAGGCTAGAAGAGAGATATAAAGTCTTTTGTTCTCTTTGACTGTTGAAGGAAGGAAACCATATATAAGGTTAGACAAAAACTTCTCATCTCTTTTCCCTTCTCTTTTCTCTTCCTTAATGAAGAAGAATGAGAGAATGCCTGCTATAAGCATAATAAAGGCAGTGATCAGGAAGAATGTTTTCCATTCCCCTTTCTGTGTAAACCCGTCCAGCACACCAAAGACGATAAGCATTGCAGCCATCGGCATTATCTGAATGACGCTCTCGACTTTTGTTCTTCTCTCTTTTTCAACGCTTTCTGTCACATATGCATTAAATACGGCATCATTTGCAGTCGAGCCGAAGAATGTCATGACACAGTCGAGGACAACAACCATGGCTGCCGCCAATGCTACGCTTTTCATAGACGAAGGAGACACAAAGGCAAAGGCTGCCACTGTAAGGGCCCAAATTACATAACCCCAAGTCATAAATGGCTTTCTCCTGCCAATTCTATCTGATACAGTGCCCATAAACAGAGTAGTGAATGTGGCAGTTATGGCAGAGAGAGCCACCATAGCTGCTATATATCCTGAATCCTGGGAGATCGTGTTATAGAGAAACACATTGAAATACATATTCTCAACTGTCCAGGCAATCTGCCCTGCCAGTCCTATTGTAACGATTGAAGGCCAAATACTTTTTTTCATAGTAAAAAAGTGTACTCCATATTTTCAAATATGTCAGAAAAAACTCAATCAGCTGGAAGTCTCTCAAACACTCCTTATCAGTGTTATCTATTCAGATTAAGTCAAATTATGTGTATTACCCAAAGTGGTAGCACTTATGCAGAAAAGTGTTACCTTTTGAGGGATAGGTCTGTCTCCTGGATCCAAAAACGCGACAGTTTTCAGGATTTTTGCGTTCTATATAGTGAAGAAGCAATTCTTCTAAAGAACCAAAAGGAGGAATCAATGAAAAGCACAGCCATTGCACGAAGCATGGAGGCTTTCGGTGACAGCCCGCACTATGACGCAGCATCAAAGAAGCTGATGTCGTTCAAGGACGTGGTGGCTTGGATACTGAAGCTCAACACGAAGGAGTTCGCCGACTATGACGTTTCATTTATAGCGTCAAACTGTATAAGCGAGGTGTCCGTATCAGAGGAGGCGGTACACCAGGACGAGCCTGATAGGTCCGAAGCACTTAGTGGAAACGAAAGAGTGACGCTCTTGAACTCCGAGTCGAAGTCCACTACTGAAGGGACTGTCTATTATGACATCAGGCTAAGGGCCAACATCCCTGGGGAAAAGAGTGACGTATTCCTATTTATAAACATAGAGATACAGAACGAGGACAAAGAAAAG
>JALFCJ010000231.1 GCA_022771185.1 Spirochaetales bacterium
CCCTTGCCTGCAACCTGCACGCCAAGTAGCTTCATAGCCCTTCTGTCAGCACTAAGCTTGATTACAAAGTTTCCTGATCCTGGGTAATAACCTGGCTTATCATCAAGAACAACAGAAACACACTCTGGATCATAGCCTTCTTCCTTGGCCTTATCCATTGTTAGTCCTGTGCGTCCAAGATTAAGAGTCCCAGAAGCCTTGATTACAGCTGTTCCGAGGCATCCTTTGTATGTTGCATCTTCTCCACTGATAGCTTTGGCTAGTATTCTTCCTGTAATGTTTGCAGTGCTTCCCATTGCAGAGTACTGTCTCTTACCTGTGATCATATTCTTTACTAGGGCACAATCACCTACTGCGTATACCGAGTCGATATTAGTGCGCATCTTGTCATCGACAACGATTGCACCTTTCTCCATCTCGAGCCCAAGGTTAGAGACGAAGGCTGTGTTTGGCTTGACGCCGAGAGCAAGAACAACCATATCGCCACTAATACTACCAACACTTGTCTTTACGCCTTCTGCCTTTTCGCCGCCAATTATTGCTTCAAGCTTGGCTCCAAGAACAATCTTTATGCCAGTCTTCTGTATTTCTTTCTTTGCATAAAGAGCCATATCAGGATCGAAGAGACCAGGAAGAATCTGGGATGCCATGTCTACAATTGTTACATCCAGTCCCCTTGCCTTTAGGTTCTCTGCCACTTCAAGTCCTATAAAGCTTGCTCCAACAATGACAGCCTTCTTCACGCTTTCAGCATAACTTCTGATAGCCACAGCATCGTCAACACTTCTAAGTGTAAAGACGCCTTCTTTATCTACGCCATCAACCTCCGGCCTAATCGGAGAAGCACCCGTTGCGATTATAAGCTTATCATAGGAGACGCTTTCTCCATTCTTGAAGGAGACAGTTTTGTTATCTTTATCTACAGATACCGCCTCCATCTCTGTCTTTACTTCAACACCTGTCAAAGAGGAATACTTCTGAGGAGTGTTTACCACAAGACTCTCTCTGTTTTCAATTGCTCCGCCAATATAATAGGGAAGACCACAGCCTGCGTATGATATTTCTTTTTCTTTTGTGTAGATTACTACTTCGTTATCTCTATTCTCTCTTTTTAGCTTGGCTGCAACCTTTGTTCCGGCAGCAACACCACCAAGTACTACTACTTTCATACTTTTCCTCCACTTATAGGATAATGTCCAAATATCATTTTGAATAGAATAAACAGATATAATAGTTCTAATTTTTTACAAAATCTAAACATAATAAGCAGAGTCTCCCATAAGACAAATGTCTTAAGGAAGCATCTCTGCAGGGGGATCATTAATAATAATTGCCTTTTATCCTCAAATACTAAGAATCAAGAACATATTTCATCAGATATAGGCATTTTTCTTTGAACAGATTACCCCCCCCCATGCATTTTAGTCAACACCTAATTTTTTATATTTTCAACATTTATTTCTGTTATAAGTGTTATATTCTGTATGAGGTTATATTATGAAAAAGATTAAGATCATTGATTTACCTAGTTATGCTGACTTATACAACACCCCCTCTTCTTTCGAGGTCATCAATAGCCTTAAAATCCCCTATTGCTCTAAGCTTGATATCCTAGATGACAAATCTATATTCATCAGGCTGAAGGCAGAGAGAAAAGACGCCAATACAATCCCTTTATTTGTAGTGGGTATAATAGAAGGAGAGGAAGATATTACAATAATCAAAGTCTCAGGAGACTTTACTCTCATTGAGAGTATCATTGAGAACAAATCTTACTCTTCTATCTCTGAAGTTTTCTCTTCAATCCTTCTCTCTCTAATAAAGAACGACTCTGACTTTCTTTCTCTTATGGAAAAAGAAGCAGAAGAGACAGAAGAAAAGATATTAGAGGATAGAGATACAAACTTTTTCCCTCTTCTTACTAAAAGAAAGCGACTAGTCTCAAAGTTTGAAGCCTTCTATCTCGACATGCTCTCTATTTTGGATGAACTGGAAGATATAGAAGAAATACCCAATAATACTCTCAAACAGAAGATATCCAGGCTTGAGGTATATTCTGGAAGAATAAGCCAGATAATAAGTGAAATAAGAAGCGAAGGCGAGAGTCTCCAACTAGATAAAGAGAATAAGACAATGGAGTTCTTGACTGTCATCACTACAATTTTCTTACCCCTTACTCTCCTAACGGGCTGGTACGGAATGAACTGGAAGGGAATGAAGGAACTGGATTGGAAGTGGGGATATATAGCTTTTATCTGTGTATCTATAGCAATCGTGGCTTTTGAGATTATTTACTTTTTCAAACGAGGATACTTCAAAAGAAGAAAGAAACGATAATCTTTTATTTAGCGAAATGTATTTCAAATCTACAATACATAAAACTTATTGAAAGTAATTGCATAAAATAAGGTGAAAAATCCTCCTACGACAAAAAACGCGACAGTTTTCGGGATTTTTGCGTTCTATATAGTGAAGAAGCAATTCTTCTAAAGAACCAAAAGGAGGAATCAATGCAAACTACAGCGATTGCACGAAGCATGGAGGCTTTCGGTGACAGCCCGCACTATGACGCAGCATCAAAGAAGCTGATGTCGTTCAAGGACGTGGTGGCCTGGATATTGAAGCTGAACACGAAGGAGTTCGCCGACTATGACGTTTCATTTATAGCGTCAAACTGTATAAGCGAAGTCTCTGTATCAGAGGAGGCGGTACACCAGGACGAGCCTGATAGGTCTGAAACACTCAGCGGAAACGAAAGGGTTACGCTCTTGAACTCCGAGTCGAAGTCCACTACTGAAGGGACTGTCTATTATGACATCAGGCTAAGGGCCAACATCCCTGGGGAAAAGAGTGACGTATTCCTATTTATAAACATAGAGATACAGAACGAGGACAAAGAAAAG
>JALFCJ010000232.1 GCA_022771185.1 Spirochaetales bacterium
CTGTTTATGGGACCAACTATCATTTGTTTTGCAATAGGCTTTGTATGGCCCTTCATTCAGGGCATCTACCTATCATTCTGCAAATTCAGGGTCACATCCAAGGTTGAATGGGTAGGTATTTCAAACTACATAAAAGTATTCCAGGATCCTACTTTCTTCCATGCATTCTGGTATACAGCCCTTTATACTATTGTATCGGTAGTTCTGATAAACGTTTTGGCATTTGCCATCGCTTATATCCTTACCAAGGGTATCAAGGGAAGTAATCTCTTCAGAACAGTATTCTTTATGCCGAACTTGATCGGAGGTATTGTTTTGGGACACATTTGGTCAATGATCTTCGATGGTATTCTATCCAAGTTCGACACATCAATCCTTCTAGAGACAAAGTATGGTTTCTGGGGCTTGATCATCGTTATGTGCTGGCAGCAGATAGGATACATGATGATTCTATATATCGCAGGCTTGCAGGCTATTCCTGAAGATATGCTGGAAGCAGCTGAGATTGATGGTGCTACAGGCATGCAGAAGCTCTTCAAGGTTACCATTCCTAACATGATGAGCACATTTACTATCTGTCTCTTCCTCTCCCTATCCAACGGCTTCAAACTCTTCGACCAGAACGTTGCTCTTACAGCTGGTCAGCCATTTGTTTGGAAGGGTGCTACACAGATCAAGACTACAGAAATGCTTGCCCTCAACATCTATACAGAGTTCTATGGCTCCAATACGGCAGCAAGAGGTTTTGCTCAGGCAAAGGCTGTTGTATTCTTCGTTTTTGTTGCAGCACTCGGATTGTTGCAGCTTAAGTTCACAAGAGAGAAGGAGGTACAGCAATAATGGCCGCTTTAAAAGGTGAAAAGAAGTTTAATACCTTCCTTACTATTTTGTTTGCATTGATCAGCATATTCTGGGTTGTTCCTGTAATTATCGTTGTATTCAACGCTTTTAAGGTCAACTCATATGTAAAGACCAACACATTCTCACTTCCTGTGGGTGAGATGTGGGCTGGATTGAAGAACTTTGTCACAGGTATGACAATGGGTAACTACAACTTCATGAAGAGTGTATTCTACTCATTCTATATCACAATCTTCTCCACAGCTCTTATTCTTCTCTGCACATCTATGAGTGCTTGGTATGTATCTAGAATCGACTCCTTGGTTTCCAGAATAGTCTACTATCTCTGTGTATTCTCAATGGTTGTTCCTTTCCAGATGGTTATGTTCACACTCTCTCGTACTGCAGATAATTTGAAGCTTAATAGCCCATACTCCATCCCTATCGTATACCTTGGCTTCGGAGCTGGTCTTGCCATCTTTACATTTGCAGGCTTTGTCAAGAGTGTTCCACTTGGAATGGAGGAAGCTGCAGCCATCGATGGTTGTGGTCCTGTCAGAACATACTTCCAGATTGTTCTTCCAGTTCTTAAACCTACTTTGATTTCTGTTTCTATTCTTGAAATCATGTGGGTCTGGAACGACTATCTCCTGCCTTACCTTGTTCTCGACAAGAACCTTTATAGAACTATCCCAATCCAGGTACAGTACCTGAAGGGAAGCTATGGTGCCGTCGAGCTTGGTGCTACAATGGCTATCATCCTCATGGGAATCATCCCTGTAATCATCTTCTATCTCTGCTGCCAGAAGTACATCATCAAGGGTGTTGCTGCTGGTGCTGTGAAAGGTTGATGAGTCGCTATTTGTATGTTTTCTTTCGCCGCCCCATCTAGGGCGGTGAATTGAAAATCACTTTTCTGACTTTTCGGAATTAATTTTATGAAAAAAAGATGTTCAGGCATTTTGATGCCAATCTCATCCTTACCTAGCCCATACGGAATCGGAACATTGGGAAAGACTGCCTATGATTGGATCGACTTCTTAAAGGAAAGTGGACAATCCTGGTGGCAGATACTTCCTTTGGGTCCTACTAGCTATGGTGACTCACCATACCAGTCTTTCTCCTCTGCTGCAGGAAACCCATATCTTATTGACCTGGATATGCTGGTTGAAGAAGGCTTATTGGAGAAGAAAGACCTATCAGGGATCAATTGGGGAGAGAATCCAGAAAGAGTCGATTACGGCGCTATCTTTAATTTCCGTTTCTCTGTTCTCTATAAAGCTTATCTAAAGGGAAAAGATACACTGAAGGAAGAGTTTGAAGCCTTCAGGAAAGAGAACGAAGAATGGGTTGAAGATTATGCTCTCTTTATGTCGCTAAAAAAGCATTTTGATATGAAGAGCTGGCTTGATTGGTCAGATGAGAAAGCCAGAAAAAGAGACGAAGAAACTTTAAAAAGCTATAGAGAGACTCTCTCTGATGATATTTCTTACTATGCTTTCCTGCAGTTTTTGTTCTTCAGACAGTGGAATAATCTTAGATCATATGCAAAGAAGAACAACATAGGCATCATCGGCGATATCCCAATCTACGTTGCTCTCGATAGCGCTGATGTCTGGAAAGACCCGGAAATGTTTCAACTTGATGAAAACTATGTTCCAGAAGAAGTAAGCGGTGTTCCTCCTGACTACTTCAATGAAGACGGGCAGTTATGGGGTAACCCCTTATATGATTGGGATAAGATGAAAGAAGACGGATATAAGTGGTGGAAGAAGAGAATCGGGTATGCATCCCGCCTCTACGATATGATCCGATTCGATCACTTTAGGGGGCTTGAAAGCTACTACGCTATTCCATTTGGAGAGAAGACAGCAAGGAAAGGGAGATGGGTCAAAGGCCCAGGCAGGTCATTTACCGATGCAATGAATGAAGCATTTCCATTAATCCATTTCAATGCCGAAGACTTGGGATATATGTCTCAGGAAGTAATAGACCTACTTGCAGCATCCACTTGGCCTGGAATGAAGATTCACATGTTTGCTTTCGATCCGCGAGAAGAAGGACAAGAGAAGCCTGAAGAGTATAAAGAAAACAGTGTCTGTTATACTGGCACCCACGATAACACTACCCTTCTAGGATGGCTGGAGTCACTTCCTGAAGAAATCATGGAACCACTTGTGGAAAAATTCGGTACCAGTGACCTAAAGTCTTTGGCCTTTGAAATAATCAAAGAGGGAGAGAAATCAAAGTCCTTCTTGATGGTGGTGCCTATCCAGGATTGGATTGGAATGGGTAAAGAAGCCAGAATAAACACGCCAGGAACCGCCAGCGGAAACTGGCAGTGGAGACTGAAGAGCATGGATCTCTTAGAGGGACTGGCTCCAAGGATAAAAGATGCAATCGGCGATAGAGCCCAGTGAATTATGGCTTCCAGATGGAGGCCATTTTTATTACTCCATCACTCCATTAGTTTTTTAAAAATATAATGCTTGACTTCTAGCGAATTGTTTTTAAAAATAATACGCATAGGAGAAAACATGAAAAAAACATTATCAATCTTTCTTATATCTATCTTGGTAATAGGAACCCTTTTTGCTCAGGCTGCGAGTGAGACCGCAGGAAAAGAAACAATAGCGTTTAAAGACAGTGCAGGACGCACAGTAGAAATACCAGCCTCTATCGATAAAGTCGCACCATCCGGGGCAGTGGCAACAATGTTTCTTGCAGCCTTTGCTCCTGAGAGAATGTGCACTGTCTCTGGGCGACCATCCTCTTCCCAGTTGGAGTACTTGCCATCAGAATTGGCAAAGCTGCCAGAAACAGGTCAGATGTATGGAAGTAAAGCAACACTTAACTTAGAGGAGCTATTATCATCAGGGGCTGAACTCGTCATAGACCTTGGTGATTATAAGAAAGGAATAGAAGAAGACTTGGATGCCTTACAAGCTCAGATTGGAATACCTGTAATCTTCATAGAATCGAACTTAGAGAATATGGCGTCTGCTTTCCGTACTCTTGGTAAAATCCTATCAATGGAAGAGAGAGGCGAAGCTCTTGGAGCCTTTGTGGATGAGACAATGGCTATGGCAAAAGAAAACAGAGAGAAGATAAAAGACGACGAAGTCTTGTCTGTTATGTATACAACAGGCGTGGACGGCCTCGGAACAAACGCCAAGGGCTCAACACAGGCACAAGTATTGGAGATAGTAGGAGCAGAGAACGCAATAGTTGTAGAAAAGCTATCAAATAAGGGTGGCGGGAACCAGATAAACTTGGAGACAGCTATGTCTGCTGATCCCGATTGTATTATATTTTCTGACGACTCTATTGCAACTGAAGTAGCTACTCTCCCAGGATGGAAAGAGATGAGCGCAATAAGGAACGGAAAATACTGTGTAGTACCTTCCTCTCCATACAACTGGCTGGGAAATCCACCAAGTATGAATATGGTAATAGGAGTATGGTGGCTTGGAAACCTTCTATATCCCGAGTATTACTCCTACTCTATGGTAGAAAGAATCAGAGAGATATATTCTCTTCTTTGGAACTATGATATGACACAAGAAGAAGCGAAAGCTATGCTAAGTGTGGCAAAGTTTAAAAACTGATTATTGGGGGAGCAATCCCCCATCTTTTTTAGTGACATGTTTCATTTCTTTGTTTAACATTCCATTGGGTGGTTACGATGGCTTTCGAAGTAGATGTAAACAAGGTATTGGAAACAAGCATGGAAGCTGGAAAGATAATGCTTGAAAACGGGGCTGAGATATTCAGAGTGGAAGATACTATGAAGAGAATATCCAGCGCTTTCGGAGTAAAGGAAGGAAACTTCTTCGTTCTATCCAACGGTATCTTCACAACAGGACTAGATGGAAACGAAAACAAGTGCTTTGCAAAAGTGGAGCAGGTTCCTGTTCATGGGGCGGACCTATTGAAAGTAATAGAAATAAACCAGCTATCCAGAGAGATATGTAATGGCCAATATACATTGGATGAGGTTATTGAAAGAATAAAGAACATCAGGGAAGGCAAAAAGAAATCCAAGTCATTACAAATCTTTGCCACAGCACTCGGAGCTGGATGTTTTGCCATTCTCCTTGGAGGAACAATCTGGGATGCCATATCATCACTCATTGCAGGAACTGTGCTGGGTCTATTTATGGTCTTTGTCTCTTCCAAGTACTTATCGAAGATAACAGGAAACATCCTGGCTTCAGCCCTTGTTACTATAGTATGCCTCCTCTTTAATGACTTTACTTCTGTTCCTACAAATATGATGGCCATGATAGGAGGCTCCATTATTCCTCTCGTTCCAGGAGTAGCCTTTGTAAACGGAATAAGGGATATAGGCGACGGGGATTATATATCAGGGACAGTAAGATTATTGGACTCTATGATGGTGTTTCTCTGTATAGCTGTAGGAGTCGGAGCCGTCTTAAGTGTATCGAGTATGATTACAGGAGGCTTCGTGTTATGACACTCTCAATAATACTTGCAGCATTCTTCGGCACCATCGCCTTCTCTATCCTTTATGATATACCCAAAGAGTATCTGGTTACTTGTGGAGTAATCGGAGCCTTAGGGTGGATAGTATATGCTGTTATCAATGAATATCTGGGAAACTCAGTCTCTATTTTTACTGCTACTGTCGCTATTGCACTAGTCAGCAGGTATGCTGCAGTGATGAAAAAGACACCAGAGATAGTATTCCTGATCTCGGGAATATTCCCCCTGGTTCCAGGAGCAGGGATATATTGGACAGCATATTATTTAGTCTCAGGGCAGATGGATGCCGCCCTTTCCAGCGGTTCGGGTGCTCTTAAGACTTGTTTTGCTATGGTTCTTGGCATTGTTGTAATCCACGAGCTACCACAGTGGTTATTCTCAGGTAGGAAACACAAAGAGGTGACAAATGGGAGATAGAGCTTTTGTCATCAGCATAGATAGCTTAGAGGACTGTGATATTCCAGTTTTATTGGAAAAGAAAAACTTTAAGCGATTACTAAAAGATTACTCTTCTTATTCAAATCTTGAATGCCCCTATCCCACATACACTTATCCCTGCCACGCTACAATCCTTACAGGTCGTTGGCCCAAGGATCATGAGATTTATCATAACGAGCCCTTCGATCCTGAGAGGACAAAGACCCGTTGGTTTTGGTGGAGCAGCGACATGAAGTGTGAAAACGCAATTGAGGTAGCCCACAACAATGGCTTAAAAGTCGCGTCTGTCACATGGCCGGTGACAGCAGGAGCAAAAGGCGACTGGGTGATTCCTGAGATATGGCCGGAGAGAGGCGAAGACCCGGACACTGTATTTATCCCCTATTCTTCAGAAGATGTAATCGATATCTACAAAAGACACAAAGAATCTTTATTTGCTTTCTCAAACCCATTTTATCCTGATGTTTTCGCCACCCTCTGCACAGTAGATATCATCAAAGAGAAGAAACCCGACCTCTTTTTCCTTCATCTATCAGCCCTCGACACGCTACGCCACATGGAAGGGACAGAGATAGAGAAAGTGGGAGAAGCCATCGATTTCTTAGATAAAAGAATCGGTGAAATTCTTGATGCTATAGAAGAATCTGGAACAATGGAAGATTATACTTTCTTTATTCTCGGGGACCATGGGCAGATAAATATAGAGAAGGAGTTTGGAATAAACAGAGTTCTAAAAGATATGGGATACATAACCGACAATAAGGAATGGAAGATAATGGCTCATCCATCTTCTTTCAGTGCCGAAATGCATATCAATGATATTAGTGAAGAAGAAGCCTATAAAGCGCTGAAAGAGATACAGAATAAATACCCTGATGCTATTTCGGAGATTATTACAAAAGAAGAAGCGGAAAGTATTCATCATCTATCTGGTCCCTTCTCTTTTGTTTTGGAGAGTAAAGGCGGAATAATATTCTCTTCTTCCCTCTCGTCTCCTGTTTTTTCTGGCTCTAAAGCCAGATCCACACATGGCTATATGCCCTATCGTGGGCCAAAACCACCATTTATCGTGTCAGGTAAGAGAGGAGAAAAGAATAAGAGATATATTGGCGGAAGACTAATCGATGAAATACCTACCATTCTTTCAATCTTTAATTTGAAGATTGAAGAATCAGAAGGAGAAGTCCTCCAAGGCCTACTTACTCATCCTCAAGATAAAGATCTGTAGTATCTTTTATCTCTTGCATAATCTCATCCAGTTGGCAATTGAGGGCGGCACACTCCAAGAGTTTCTTCCTTAGATCCTCTTCCACTTCCTTTGGTATCTCTTTTTTGTACATTAAACGATGCTCGAGAGAAGCCCACTGGTCCATTGCCATAGTTCTCAATTGCACTTCCACTTTCATAAGTCTCTTCTCATTTGAAAGGAAGATAGGTACTTCCAATATAAGGTGAAGGCTACGGTATCCACTGGGCTTAGGGGAAGCGATATAGTCCCTCTCTTCCACAAGAGTAACATCATCATGATTGAGGATAGAGTCCCTAAGCATGTATATATCTTTCTCGAAGGGACAGACCACTCTTACTCCTGCTATATCGAAGATACCTTTTTCTATGCATTCTACAGTCAAAGGTATACCTTTTCTTCTTGCTTTCTCATATATATGGTCCAAGCTTTTGAGGCGGGATGAGATGCTTTCTATAGGGTTTCTGTCATGAGAAAGAGAGAACTGCTCGTCAAGGACTCTGAATTTTGTCTCAACTTCCATCATTGCACATCTATAGAAGGCAAGAAGCTCACGCATAGGATAAGTGGAGCTTTGGAGACGCTTCATCATCTGCTTCTCCATTTTTTCTGTCAGCTCTCTCTTTCTCTCTTCGATACTTCCGATTATTGGTGAAATTAAGGATTTATCAGGCATTACCACTTCTCCCAATGAATTTTTTCGTCCTGAGAATTCTTTGTCCACATAGGCTCTCCTTCGTCTCCCTTCTTTCCTATAGCAATAAGAGAGAAAGGAACAATAGAGGAAGGAAGAGACAAGGCTTTCTTTATACTCTCCATCTTATCTTCCTGAGGCCATACACCAAGCCATAGGGACCCCAGGCCTAGGGATGTTGCTGCTATCAAGATATTCTCAGTGGAGGCGGAGGCATCGCAGGACCAATATAGAGGAGCACGCCTTATAGCCTTGGAAGTGTCTACAGCCACAACAAGCACTAGTGGTGCTGATAACAGAGGCTTACTCTCCAATCTTCCAGGAAGAAGTGAGAGAATAGTGTTCTTTTCTTCGATGACAATTATTTCCACAGGCCTTCTATTGCAGGCGCTGGGACCGGCAAGACCAGCCTTAAGAATGTAATCTATATCACTAGGCTCTATCTTCTCGTCTTTAAATACTCTTACACTTCTTCTCTTTAAAATTGCATCCAAGGCGTCCATATTTTCCTCCGAAAGAAAAGATACCACTTTTATTGTGGCTCATTGTAGAGATATTATGTTTTTTCCATCTAAGAAAGCTGAATTATCATAGTTTATATTACCTAACTATTTGCCCTTTTTTTGAAAAAATGTTATATTCAGCTTAGGTCGGAAAGATCTTAATTAAGCTCTAAACGGAGGATGAAAATATGAAGAAATGGGTTTGTCCAGTTTGCGGTTACGTATATGAAGGCGATGTTCCACCAGAATTCTGCCCACAGTGCAAGGTTCCAGGAAGCAAGTTCACAGAACAGAAGGCTGATATGGTTTGGGCTGCTGAGCACAAAGTAGGTGTAGGCAAGGAATTTGGTGCTGACGTTCCAGAAGAAGTAAAGAACGAAATCATCGCAGGTCTCAGAGCTAACTTCGAAGGCGAATGCACAGAAGTCGGCATGTATCTTGCTATGGCTAGAGTCGCTCATAGAGAAGGCTATCCTGAAATCGGAATGTACTGGGAGAAGGCTGGTCTCGAAGAAGCAGAGCACGCTGCAAAGTTTGCTGAACTTCTTGGCGAAGTCGTCACAGACAGCACAAAGAAGAACCTCGAGATGAGAGTCGACGCTGAGAACGGCGCTACAAAGGGAAAGACAGATCTTGCTAAGCTTGCAAAGCAGTACAACCTTGATGCTATCCATGACACAGTTCATGAAATGGCTAGAGATGAAGCAAGACATGGAAAGGCTTTCGCTGGTCTCTTGAAGAGATACTTCGGTAAGTAATCTTACTATGTTTTATGTGAGGGTACGTTATTCGTACCCTTTTCTTTTCTCCGTTTTTATGAAGAGAAAACAAGGATATGTAATAATTCTTTCTCCCCCTCTACATAAAAGTTCTTTTTCTAAAAAACAGACACAAAAACAAATGACTTATTTTAATAATTGTCGTTTGTTCCATAAAATAAGGATATACCAATCAAAGGCTTTTTTCTGTCTGAATCGGTAAAAACGATGACGGCATAAAAAGAAATAAATGAGGGTTTGTAATTGAAATCTCCTC
>JALFCJ010000240.1 GCA_022771185.1 Spirochaetales bacterium
TGTAGGAATCTCAGCTGGCCCCAATACATCCACAATAGGAGAGTTACCGGACTTCGCAATACTTCCCATGGACTTCTCTTTGATATTTGAGAGTCCTCCTTTTTTGTTGCCGGGAGTAGTATTGGCACTTCTATCTACACCACCTTTCTTAAGGTAGTTGTCGTACCACCCGATTTCCTTGATAAGCTTATCCACAGTCTCTTTGTCCTGGCATCTCTTTGCAATCATCTCAACAGCGTCTCTTACTTCTGTTACTTCAGAAAAAGCTGTTGTGGCCCCGCCCTTTGCCAAGAGATCGAAGGCAAAGCCGATGGAAGGGTTGGCGCTGATTCCGCTAAATGCATCGGATCCACCGCACTGAGTGCCTACAAAAAGCTTCGAGAGAGGAAGCTCTGTGCGCTTTCTCATGTTTAGTTTCTCCAGCTTCTTTTCAGCCATGGCCATAATGGAATCAATCATTCCAGAGTATCCGTCACACTCCTGAAGAACCACAACGTTTTCGTCGTTGATTTCTTCAGGCTCAAGGATTCTATCGACGCTAAGCTTCTCGCATCCTAGAGAGACAACCATTATCTCTCCGCCAAAGTTCGGATGGTGAGCTAGGTTCTTGACGCATCTGATAGGTATAAATGCGTCCGGAGCATCGATTGCAACTCCGCAGCCATATGGGTGGATAAGAGCAGAAACGTCGTCTACATTCTTGTACTTTGGAAGAAGTTCACGTCTTATTCTCTCTGTTGCAGCTCTTAGTACTCCTGCACAGCACTGGACAGTAGTAGTAATGCCAAGGATATTTCTTGTTCCTGCGAACTTACCTTCTCCATTGTCATATCCCATCCAAGTAGTACGTTCTGGCTGGAGACCTGGATACTCGCCGTCTCCTCCGAATACAAGATCAGAAAGTTCAGGAGAAGGAGGGAGAGTCAACATATTCTCATTGATCCAGTCACCCTTCTCTACATCTTCTGTCAGGTATCCAAGTACAACTCCATACCTTATTACAGCGTCTCCCTTCTTCAGAGGAGAGAGAGCCACTTTATGGCCTTGAGGGACATCGGAGCGAAGAGTAATATCCATACCCTCCAGCTCTTCTCCCTTCTTTGCTTCCTTGATTACTACGGCAACATTATCTTTTTTGTTGATTTTAATGGCTCTCATACTTCACCTCAAATAAGATCAGCCTTCTTCATGGCACTGATGATTCCGTCTCTTGCCTTACCCTCTGGTGTCGGGAGATTAGGTCTATATGGAACACCCACATTACGGCCCACAAGATTAGCCATATCTTTTGCAGCAACAGGGAAAGAAGCTGCATCCATGCTGAGTCTCACAGGATTAAGCTTGAACTGAGCCTCCAAGGAGCCTTTATAGTCTCCTGCAACAAACTTATTGTAGATATCAGTAATAAGATGAGGCATAAAGTTGGCTGCAGTACATACCCCGCCCACTGCACCATGGCAAAGGGATGCATAAAGAAGAGTATCTTTTCCACCGAAAACCTTGAAGTCAACGTCTCTTGTTCTCCTAATAAACTCTTCCATCTGAGTAATATCACCGCTAGTGTCCTTCATACCCACGATGTTATCAACTTCATGAGCCAGTCTCTCTACAAGATTTGCGCTCATTGTGTAACCGACTCTGCCTGGGTTGTTATATAGAAGCATAGGAGTAGAAGGGACGGCATCTGCAATGGTCTTGAAGTGCAAAAAGAGTTCCTCTTCTGTAGGCTTAAGGAACATTGGCTGAAGTACCGAGATACCATATGCTCCCTTCTCAACAGCCATCTTGGCAAGTCTGACACACTTCTTTGTGCTGATAGCTCCGATACCGAAATATACAGGAACTCTGCCGTTACTCTGAGATATCATAATCTCAAGGCCTCTTTCCATTTCGTCTTCTTCCACCATGTAGAATTCACCGTTACTACCGAATGCCAAGATTCCCAATACTCCGCCTTCGATTACGTAATCAACTTGGCTTCTGAGCTTCGCTTCATCAATTCTTTCGTTTTCATCGATTGGAGTGAGAATAGGAACCACCACTCCCTTAATAAGGCTTTTGTCCATAATAACCTCAGTTTTTCTTCTCTACAGAAACAGCAGAAATCTTTTCATAGTAGCGTACAAGAGCACTGTGATCTTCTTTTCCGCATCCATCATTCTTCAATGCCTGCATCATCTCCATGACGCTTGCTGTAAGAGGAAGAGAAGTAGATGTTGCATGAGCAGCGTTAATAGCATTGTTAAGGTCTTTGATATGAAGTTCAATTCTGAAACCTGGCTTGAAGTTATGATCCATCATCATAGGAGCCTTTGCATCGAGAACTGTAGAACCAGCCAGGCCACCTCTTATTGCGTTATATACAAGAGCTGGATCAGCGCCATTCTTTACAGCCAGAGTAAGCGCTTCTGATACTGCAGCGATGTTGATGGCAACAATAACCTGGTTTGCAAGCTTAGCAACATTTCCGCTTCCAAGAGAACCTACATATGTAACAGAGCCTGCCATTGTCTTCAAAAGGTCATAATACTTGTCGAAAGTCTCTTTATTTCCACCAACCATAACAGAGAGTGTGCCGTCGATAGCCTTTGGCTCTCCACCGGAAACTGGAGCATCCATCAGCTCGATTCCTTTCTTCTTGAGCTCTTCCCCGATACTCTTACTCTCAACCGGGTCGATGGAGCTCATATCGATTACAACTGTACCTTCCCTTGCACCTTCGATGATTCCGTCTTTTCCAAGACAAACTTCTCTTACCTGAGGTGAATTTGGAACCATTGTGATGATGACGCTGCACTTTTCTGCAACTTCTTTTGATGAAGAAGCAGCTTCTGCCCCGCAGGCAACGAGCTCATCTACGCTTGCTCTACTGCGGTTATATACAACAAGTTCATGTCCGTTCTTAAGAATATTCTTGCTCATGGGCTTACCCATGATTCCCAAACCAATGAATCCTACTTTCATTTTATCCTCCAAAAGAGTGATTTTAAGGAAGGAACCCCCATCCTTTTACAACAGATTATTCCAGAGAATAAGAAAGGGCAAATTGGAATAACCGATTTCCTCTTTCGTAAAAACTAATGCCGTTTTTCTTTAATTTCGTAAGAGAATCTTTATATGTCAGATAATCTAATCACAACATATTACACTTCACACTCCTCCCTAAAGAGAAGAATGAGGAAAAACTACCGTTCTTTCGGCTTCAAAGGCCCATATGAAATGAAGGCTTTTTCCATTTGGCAAGATGAAGCGAAAGAAAAACTATCTTCAGTGCTAGGCCTACAGGTTATTGAAAGAGACGCAGGAAGGCTAGATTTCAATGAAAGAATAGAGGACGTAACAGTTACTAACGATGGAATAAAGCAAGAGCATACATATATCGACACAGAAGAAGATGTGACAATGCCTCTCTTTATCCTCCACCCCCAGGGAGAAAACAAAGGCACATTTATAGCTCTCGCCGGCCACAACGGAGCAGGAAAAGAATCTGTTGCCGGAATAGATAGAAACCCCTTGGTGAGAGAAAAAATCGAGAAATATAACTACGACTACGGCCTATACTTGGCAAAGCTTGGATACACAGTAATCTGCCCAGACCCAAGAGGGTTCGGGGAAAGAAGAGAGAAAGCCATGCAAGGCGATGAAGAGGACAAGTATCTCAAGTCTTCCTGCAAAGAGCTTTCACAGTCTGCCTTGGCCTTAGGCTTCACTCTTCAAGGACTACTGGTCTGGGACATAATGCGATTAATAGATTACATAGAGACGAGGGACGATATAACTATAGAAGACTTGGGAGTAATAGGCTTCAGCGGAGGTGGCATGCAGGCTTTGTATGCTTCCGCTTTAGACCAGAGAATAAGAAAAGTGATGATCTCGGGATACTTCTATGGCTTTGAAGACTCTCTTTTGGATCTGAATTCAAACTGCCAATGTAATTATGTTCCATCCCTATTTACTCTCTTCGATATGGGAGATATAGCGTCATTAATTGCTCCTAGGCCCCTTGCAATTCAGTCCTGTCTCAGAGACCACCTGGAGGGAAGAAGGGGTATGGAAAACGTAACCGAACAACTAGAAATACTTAAGAAAAGCTATGACTTATTCAATAAGCCTATCTTCCACGATACACCGGAGGGAGACCATGCTTTTCATAAAGAGAGACTTAAAGAAATACTAGCGTTCTTTGAAAAGGAGAGAATATGAAAATAATAGATGTCAACGTCTTAAAGTTCCACGCAGTATCGGAAGTAGTAAGGGACTCCGAGTTTCATGTCCACCCGGGGCCAAGGCACGACACAGTGGAAAAAGTTCTTGTTATAAAGTGCGACGATGGCACGGAAGGCATAGCTTTCGGGCCAATGGACGAGAGAGTGATTCTCTCTACAGTCAAGGAGATTCTTATAGGTGAAGACCCATTCTTCAGGGAAAGGATATGGAGACGCCTTGTACAGCTTCAGAGACTGAGACGTAACCTTACTGAAGATACTCTCTGCGCCGTGGACGTGGCTATCTGGGATATATGTGGCAAGAAGTTAAATATGCCTGTCTCAAAGATTCTGGGGCAATATAGGGAGACTGTTCCTGCTTATGCTTCCATTATGGTTGGTGACGATATTCCGGGAGGATTAGATACTCCATCATCCTACGCTGCATTTGCGTCTAAGTTAGTAAAACAAGGATACAAAGCTATCAAACTACACACTTGGATGCCACCTATTGTTCCTGAGCCCAGTGTAAAGATGGACCTGGAGGCTGCAAGAAAAGTAAGGGAAGAAGTTGGAGAAGACATCACACTACTTATGGATCCATACCACTTCTATTCAAGAGAAGAGGCATTGGAGCTGGCTGACGGCCTACACTCTCTGGGATTCTTGTGGATGGAGGAGCCTTTAGACGAGCACTCTATGGAGAATTATATTTGGCTACAGAAGAATACAAAACTCCATATATGCGGTCCTGAGACAATAGAAGGTAAGATGTACTCCAGGGCAGATTGGATCAGACACAATGCGGCGGATATCGGGAGAGCTGGTGTCATATACTCGGGAGGAATAACTTCTGTAATGAAGACAGTGCATTTATATGAAGCAAATGGAATGAGCCTTGAACTACACGGCAACCATATTGCATCCCTTCATATTCTCGGTGCCATGGGAATAGACGGCAAATTTTATGAAAGAGGAATGCTTCATCCACTATTGGATTATGAAACACCAAAGCCATGGTTTACAAAGATCCATGACCCGTTACTCTCTGACGGAACGGTACCTGTTCCAACTGAAAGCGGCGTCGGATACTCTCCAAATTGGGATTATATAAACGACAACCTCCTATAAAGACAGGCGTTGGGAAACAACTCAACGCCTTTTCTATACTTAATATTTATACTACTACTCGAAACTTTTTCTTATGCATAGAGTTTAACAAAACGCCCCCTGGTTTCCCAAGGGACGAAATATCACAATTAGAAGAGCTTCGGCTGTCGTCAATACCGATTATCTTCTATGCCGCCTTTTTAGCCTTTCTCTTCTTAATTGCATCTGAAACAAATGGCCATACAACACATGCAACGGCAATTATGAGGAGAATACAGGATACTGGACGGGTGAAGAATTCAGCATAACTTCCATGAGAGTAGCTGATTCCTCTTCTGAAATAACCTTCAAGCTTTGGTTCGAGGATGAATGCCAACACAAGTGGAGAAGTAGGGAGACCTGCTACACTCATGAAGATAGCAAGGAGACAGAGAGCCAGCATAATATAGATATCGAAAATATTGTTGCTGATTCCATAACCGCCGATGAAGCTTATTACAAGAATAACTGTATAAAGATAGTGATATGGTACCTTAAGTATGTATGGGAACCATCTCTTTGTAACAATCTGAATAAGGTATGTAACAATTGCAGAGACAAGTACACAAGCAAAGATAAGCATAGCCAAATCATGCTGCTCTACCATAAATAACGGACCAGCCTGCAGGCCATGGATAGTCAGTGCTGCGATAAGCATGGCTGTAATACCGTCTCCAGGAATACCGAGAGCCATCATTGGGATGAGAGCGCCGCCGAGAGAAGCATTGTTTGCAGTCTCACTGGCCCAGATTCCAGCTGGGTTTCCTTTTCCGAAGGTCTCAGGTTCCTTGCTGATGCTCTTGGCATAACCATATGCGACCATGTTGGAGATACCTGATCCCATACCAGGCAGGAATCCGATCCAAAGTCCCACGAAGAATGAGAAAAGAATTGTCTTGATGTTTTCAAAGATGTCTTTGAAAGAAACACCGAGGCCCTTCATGTTCTCTACTTTACACTCAGGCATTTTTGTACTGCCCTTTGCGTTGTCCCTGATAATCTGGCACATAGCGAACATACCGAGCATCTGTGCGACCGTGGAGATTCCACCGTAAAGGTTCACGTTATTAAATGTAAATCTGGACATACCGTTGATAGGGTCTGCACCTACGCATCCCATCAAAAGTCCGATTCCTGCTGCCATAAGGCCCTTGAATATTGAACCCTTTGAAAGAGAAGCAATGAGAGTGATGGCGCAGAAACAGAGTGAGAAGTATTCCCAAGGACCAAGCTTCAAGGCAAGGTTAGCGATAAGCGGAGAAAGGACTGTTGCCAAGAGAATTGAGAAGACAGAGCCAATGAATGATGCTGTCATACCAATTCCCAATGCTTTTCCAGCCTGCCCATTCTTTGTCATCGGGTAACCGTCGAAGCAAGTCGCAATTGCTGAAGAGGATCCCGGGATACCTATAAGGACTGCTGAAATAAATGTTCCAGATACACCTCCGATCCAAATAGCCAAAAGCAACACGAAAGATGTTGTAGTTGATAGACCGAAAGTAATAGGCAACAAGAGAGCTATACCCAGTGTTGCAGAGAGCCCTGGAATTGCTCCGAAAACGATTCCAAGAGAAACCATTGCAATAATGAGAATGAGATTCACTGGATTAAGACAAACAAGTATTGCATTTAAATAATCTGCCATTTCTCATCTCCTAGAATAATTTCCCGCTTGGGAGTCTGACCTGGAATCCATATACAAACATCAAGTACAATACTGCTGTGACAACGATTGCAATAATTGCTGATGGAAGTGGCTTGATTTTATTCTCACCTTTAAGGTCGTAGATAAATGCGAAGGTTGCAAAAGGTGTTGAAATAAGGAATCCAAAGAAATTCAGCATTACTGCATAGATACATAGCATGATAAATGACTTTGTGATTTTTTTGATTCCACCCTTTGGAAAATAAGGCTTTTCTTCCTTATCTCTGTCTTTAATGCCCTGAAAGATAAGGGCTACTGAGCTAAGTGCGATTATGATGACCGCAACATATGGCAAAAGCCTTGGGCCTGGTTCAAGAAGCTTTGGAGGCATCTTGATCTTCTGGATGTAAACGAGGAAGAAGGCACAGCCCAAAAGGCCTACGATGCCTGTGATGACATCTCTTCTTGGCTTTTTCATGATTATCTCCTGAGATTTTGTTTAGAGAGCGGGTAGAAACCTACCCGCACATACTAGATTTTTTCTCGATTAGAGAGCGTAGAGTCCGAGGAACTTAGCTGTCTCGACTGTTGTGTTGTACTCTTCCATCTGGATTTTCTTTGACTCTTCAAGGTCGTGCCAGAGTGGGATGTGACCAATCTTTCTGAGGCCTTCGTTGACTGTAGCGTCTTCAATGATTGCCTTGAAGGATGCGTTAAGTCTCTTAACCTGCTCTTCGTTCATTCCCTTTGGTCCATAGATATAGTGCATACAGAGGACATAGCAGTCACTATAACCCTGTTCCTGGAGAGTCTTATAGTTGTCACCGAGAGCAACGCCGCTATCTGCGATTGTAACACCGTTACCTGCAACTGTTCCGATAACCTTAAGCTTTCCAGCCTTCTCATAAGACTGAGCGTTACCAAGGCTGACAACACCGATATCGATGAAGCCACCGGCAATGTTTGTAAGTCTATCTGACTCAGAAGCACACTCTACGTGGTTGAGCTCGATGCCAAGAACGCTTTCAAGCTTTCCGAAGAGGAATGTATTGGAACCGGCAGCTGGCATACCTGCGTTGATCTTGCCAGGGTTTGCCTTTGCATATTCAACAAATTCTGCGAATGTGTTGAAAGGAGCATCTACTGGAACTGCGAGGACTGAGTAACCATTGTCATCAAGACAAGCGATGAGTGTGAGATCCTCAAGTGGGTTTACTTCACTGTTCCCTGTAACATACTGTGTGAGAAGAGCAGCTGTAGCCAGCATGATTGTATTTCCGTCAGCAGCAGCGTTCTTGACTGTTGTGTGACCGATTGTGTTTTTCATCTGCTGATAGTTGATCTTAAGGCCATAAAGTCTCTGGAGTCCTTCACCCATTGTTCTGGTTGCAAGGTCTGTACCACCGCCAGTAGAACCAGGGATGACAAATGTAAGAACCTGATCTGTATTAAATCCGCTTTCGCTTACTACAGAGGTAGTTGATGTTTCACTTCCGCCCTGAGCGAAGACGAAAGACATTGAAATAAGTGCGACAAGAGCAAATGCAAGAATCTTTTTCATTGATTCATTTCTCCTTTTTCTGTGATGTAAGAATATTTGCATGGATAGTGGCAAATGAACAAATTGTTAATTTCGAAGCCAAAAATAAGATTTTTTAATACCAACACACATTTATTAAAAATCAATGTAGAATTAGAAAAGAGGATACAAATATGGATCTCCACTACCTTGAATACGTCATAGAAATAGCTAAATGCCAAAGCATCTCCAGAGCTGCTGAAGTACTCTGTATTACCCAGTCAACCCTTAGCCAATACTTGTCGAAGCTTGAATCTGAGATAGGAGTTAAGCTTTTTGATAGGCAGCGTAACGGTATGGTGCTGACTCCTGCAGGTACAATGTATGTAGAGGCATCAAAGAAAATGCTCCAAGAAAAGCAGGAGCTTTATAATCAGATAGCAGATATATCAAAGGGACAGAGTGGCACATTTTCTGTAGGCGTCACTCCACATTGGGGATCTATGGTAATTGCAGAGATAATCGGCAAATTTAAGGCTGCTTACCCGGGTGTTACTGTAAAGATAAAAGAAGATACAGCGGAGCCTTTGATGAGAAGCCTCCAAGATTGAAGCATAGATATGGCCATCATGCCTATTGTAGATAACTCCAGCATTCTGGAAGGAAGCCTTTTATTACAGATTGAGCCTCTTGTAATGGCCCTCCCTGAATCTTGGGTCAGCGACAAACCGAAAGAAGAAATAGGATCCGAGTTTCCTCATCTGGCTGTAGAAGAATTTAAAGACAAACCTTGGGTTCTTTCCCGTGGCGACACTACTATTAGAAAACTGGAAAACCAGTGTTTTGAGAAAATAGGAATAAAACCAAACGTAGTATCATCACTAAATAGCCACATGGGTGCCATACTCATGGCAAGAAATGGAGTTGGCGGAACCTTCGTCCCTCTCAGCTGTGCCATAAAAACCGAAGGTGTAAGATTCTTCATGCCGGTACCTGAAATACACTGGCATGTAGTAATCTCATTCAAGCGAGACTACCACCTCCATAAAAGCGAGAAATACTTCGTAACACTGGTTCAGGAACACTTTTCCGAGAAAGAAAAGAAAAATGATGTGAGAAATGCAATAACTCTAGGTTAACCCTCTTTCCTTGAAATAATACTGAGCCATGTTTTATTCACTCCCGGTCTGACGTCTTTTCCTTCCCAAACCTTCTCTATATGGAGGTTTGAAGGAAGAAGAGAAGAGAAACGAGGCTCTGTCATATTCGTATACCAGCGTCCCCCCTCGTATCCATCCTCATCTCCCTTTCTGAAAGAAGAGTAAAACACTCCCCCATTCTTTAATGATCTTGAGATTAGAAACAAGGCTTTTCTGAGATTTTCTTCCTCCAAGTGGAGAATAGAAGCCTGTGCCCACACTCCGTCATACTCCTCATATTCATCCAAAGAAAGAAAATCAGAGATGCGGACATTAATTCCAAATAATCTATCCGCTTCCCTCTTCATATCTTCGGACCCATCCAATGAGTCAACAGAAAAACCTCTTTGAAGAAAGAAAAAAGAATCTCTACCAGAGCCACAGCCAAGGTCAAGTATTCTTCCTTTTTCCTCAACTCTAGACAAAAATTCCCCCAGTGCATCATACACCAGGGAATTCTTCGTTTCCTCTGCATAGAGAGGAGCATTCTTTTTATACCAAGAAAGAGTAGTTTCTGTTATTCCTTGTCTTTTCCGATCATTACACACAGGAACTCCACTACAGCAAGGATAGAGAATTTACCAAGTAGATGGGGGTCTCCTTTGAAAAATTCTTCATCTGAAACTATTACGGCGTTAGTTGCAGCCTTTGAAATCAAAGATGTAGGGCATAGAGAAACTACATCTGCCTTTCCTCCGTCGAAGACTACTCTGCTTACAACTTCCATTGTCATCTTTTCTCTTCCTGTAACAGATACAGCAAGACAAAGATCAGCAGGTTCTTCATCTTTAGGATTAATTATCAACTTCTTCTCTGGAAGATACTTAGATATCGACTGTGCAAGTAGATTTGTAAAGACTTCAGCTTCCCCTTCTCCTGAAATAATGATTACAGTGCTGTTCTTAATGTCTTCAACAATAGTTTCCAGCATATCTAGCTTTTCTTTATCCAGAGTTCTTTCAAGGCCTCTCGAAATACCTGCTGTAAGACCGGAAAGTACTTTCTCTCCGTCATCATCCTTTCCAACAGGACTTACTTCTACATATCTGGCGCCTTTTCCAGCTTCATACCAAACTTTAAAATCCTTAAGGCCATTGAAATCCAGGGATTTACAGAACCTTACTACTGTAGCCTTACTTACATCTGCGGCTTCCGAAATTTGAGCAATGGAAAGGTTCTGGATTTCATCTTCATGTTCAAGAAGATAATTCAGTACTCTCTCCTCTTTAATCTTTACCTTTCCCTTTGAAGAGCTGAGCATCTCCATGAGCCTAGAATTACTGTTTTCACTCATTTATCCATCTCCTGTTTATTTTGAACTCACCCCCATGATTTCATATTGAGAATATACGCATGAAAAATGATTGTCGACAAGAC
>JALFCJ010000245.1 GCA_022771185.1 Spirochaetales bacterium
TTTGGATCTGTAGAAAGAGTTGTCTTACCTGTTCCTGAGAGACCGAAGAAGATAGCTGTGTTCTCACCGTTCATGTCTGTGTTTGCAGAGCAGTGCATGCTTGCAATCCCCTTGAGTGGGAGGTAGTAGTTCATCATTGAGAACATACCTTTCTTCATTTCACCACCATACCATGTGTTGATGATAACCTGCTCACGGGATGTGATGTTGAATACAACAGCTGTCTCTGAGTTAAGTCCAAGTTCCTTGTAGTTTTCAACCTTTGCCTTGGATGCGTTGTAAACAACGAAATCTGGCTTGAAGTCCTTGAGTTCTTCTTCAGAAGGCTGAATGAACATGTTCTTTACAAAGTGAGCCTGCCAAGCGACTTCAACGATAAAGCGGATAGCCATTCTTGTATCTTTGTTTGCACCGCAGAATGCATCGACAACATAGAGTTTCTTATTTGAGAGTTCATCAATAGCGATCTTCTTGACAGCATCCCAAGTCTCTTTGCTAGCTGGATGGTTGTCGTTCTTGTATGCATCACTTGTCCACCAGACTGTGTCCTTTGAATTCTCATCCATGACAATAAACTTGTCTTTTGGAGAACGTCCGGTATAAACACCAGTCATGACGTTGACGGCACCAAGCTCTGTGACCTGACCCTTGTCAAATCCTTCAAGACCTGGCTTTGTCTCTTCTGCAAACAACTCCTCATAGGAAGGGTTGTGGACGATTTCAGTGGTACCTGTGATACCATAAGCTTTCAAATCGATAGCCATATCAATTCTCCTTATTCAATTTTCAACTATGAGAAATCTCCTTTACCACGCATGAGATTCCTTTCTGAGAAGAATATAACTAATTTCGAAGAAAATATCACTAGGTAGAGTAATAAATTATGCAATTTCCCTAGAGAAAGAGAAAACCCGAGCATTGCCCGGGCTTCTGGAAGAAAACATTATGAAAAAATATATCGCATGCCCTTTCGGGTCTGAAGAACTTGGTTTTTAAACCTTGAGTAACATACATGAAAGAAAACAAAAGGGCAATACCTTTTAGAGTATTTTTTTAAATAATTTTAAAAATTACACATTTTCTTCATTTTTATCTTCTGAAAGTATTTCAAGAATAGAAGAATACTCCTCTTTTTCATCCCATAGAGAGTCTTCTTTCTCTTCCCTCTTCCCCTTTTTGCTGGAAAAGAATATGAGAAGAATAACTAAAGCCAAAATGACAAAGACGGCAAGAAGTATATAGACGACAGGGTTCTTCTCTTTCTCTATTCTTTCTTTTTGTTCATTTTCCTTTTCTATTGTCTCTATCCCGATTACTTTCGGCGTCTCTATCTTTTGATCTTCTTTCAGCTCTAGAGTGCTTTCATCCTTTATGTCTATAAATTCCCCGTCAATAAACAGTATAGGGAAAGAAGAGAGATCCAACGCCTCTTCCTCTTCTTCCACGATTGGAGAGAGAGGGACTGGTTCTGTACCCACTTCTTCTGTAACGCTTTTCTCTTCAATCTTTTCAACTGTAGCCTCAACTTTCTCCAACTCTTTTCCCGTCGCACAAGAAAATAAGAGAATAATTGAAAACAGGATTAGAAAAACTTTCTTCATGCTTTTCCCTCCAGATACCTAATAGTATCTCCATCAACTTCTACTCTTTCCGAAGAAAACAATACTTTGTCCAGCTCTCTATATCTCACAGACAAAACACTCTTCATTCCACACTTCTCCCCGAGAGCGTTATACAGTTCCTCTTTTGTCATCTCTTTGTAGTGTGAAAGAATAGCCAAGAGACCATCTAGCAACTCTTCAGGAGCGATGTGGGAAAAATCACGACGGGTACTACTTTCCCTAAACTTTATCTCACATTCCCTTTTGTACCAGAATCCATTTCTCTCTTCATACTCTACGCCCTTTCCTTCAAGAGCTTTGTTTCTTCCTTCTTCACCAAATAGCGAGTAGAAGTAACGAAGGGCATCTCGCTCATATATAGGAGAGAGGTTATCAAGTAGATTAGAAATCAGAGAAGAGAAAAGAGGAGACGATGGAGAATCTACACCTAGCTCCTTTGCTCTTTTTTCAATGTCATAATCCGGATATATGGGAAAAAACATCTCGTCATTTTCTTCCACTACTATCTCTTCTACCTTTTCTCCAACTACTACTTCTTCTTTCTCCTTTGGTGCGAAGAACTCCTCCAGGCCCTCCGTATCAGCAGTAAACACTTCCCTATATTTCACCCAAAGAGGCAATAGAGAATAAGAAGAGAGGGCGTTGGAGACTTTTGACTCCAAGGCGGAGTATGGAAGAGAAATAAAAGGAGGAGAGAACATCTCGCTTATTTTATCTAAGCTATCTTTATAGCGGTGAAAAAGATCCTCGATTCGTCTTATTACTCTCCCCAAAACCATAGAGTCATATGTCTTTATGTCTCCTGTCACTTTTAATAAAGATCTATATTCTTTGAGAGAGGAAGCGTATTTATCCCAATCTGTATCGATGCCGTGAAATAGAGGCGAAGTAAAAGTAAACTCTCTTTCTTTCTTCTTTATTTCTTTTGCATCCATCTTTATGGAAAGTAATCTTTTTGAAAGAATGACTACTTCACTTTTATTCAGTCTTCCTTTCTCCTTCTTTGCTGTCTCTAATATTTTTTTGACTCTCTTGTACTCTTTTGGCGATGAGCCGTTTATTACATATGTCAGTATTCTGGTAGAAATGGAGAAAACACTCTCTTTAAAGGAAGATAGAACAATAGAAATCCTTCTTTTCTCTCGTCTAGCTTCCTTCTCATACTCTCCCATCTCTCTAATAAAGCTATCCAGCGATGAAAGGGAGAGGAGCGAAGAATGGAAGAAAGGATTATCTATTACGATTCTCAATGCATTTCCTACTCTCTCAAGCTCCTCCAAAGAGGAAGGAACAGAGAATAAAACGGACTCCAAATCTTGGGAGATGAAGGATCCATCATGGGCGGCTTCAAGTGTATCTGACAAAAGAAGCTTCAAATAGTTTTCTTTTCTGCCGTCAGAGGGAACATCACATAAGAAGCCAAACCAATCCTTTCTTGGATCCGACTTATATTCTTTTAAAGCTTCACTTAAAGCGCTCCTATTTTCCATAACCTATTCTACCCCCATTTAGGAACCATAGCCAAATAACTTAAAGATAGGTGCAAATATAATCTTGAAAGCAGATGTTTCTCCCATAGCAACCAGAGATACCTTCTTCAGGAGGAAGAAAGCGAGAGTAATGAGTGCTATATGGAGGATAAAAAACAAGAGTTGCTTTCTAAAAGAGTAAAGCATCTCCTTTACAGCCTCCTTATTTCTCTTCAACTCTCTTATCCCATACTTTAAGAGAATTTCTTTTCCACTTGGAGTATATGAGCACTCTTTGAGAATGAAAGAACATATCCCGTCTTCCAATCCTCCTTTAACTAATCCCTCGAAAAAGGCGATAACTCTTGGCACTGCCTTAATAATAGAGTGGATGAGGAAAGAATAAGAGAGGATCATAAAGAGTGAAGACAACACTAGTGTAAATGTGCCTAGAGTTGTAGAGAGATATAAAAATAGAAGGGAAAGAGCAAAGAAAGAAAAAGAAATGAGACTCTTTATTTCTTTTTTGAGGATAATAAACGACAGAGCAGCCTTTAAAGCTTCCGCTGCAACACGAGAGGCCTTCGAAGGAATGGATGAAGCAAATTCAGATACTCTATCGAGAGTCTTGAAGAATTTTCTATTCTTTATCTCAGGATTGGTCACAGCTTGTTTCTCCAAGTCGAGGCGAAAACCGTCGATTGCATCTTTCGCCTTCCCAAGTCCCGTGATAATAGAAGGCTCCTCTTCCATCACTTCTATATTTTCTTCATAGTCTTTAGCATAGCTGAACATCTCATCGAATGTAGAAAGTAGGTCCTCCGGCACTTCTTTTCTCAAAAGAGAAATCTTCTCTTTTGTGTAAGAAGAAATCTTCTTAACAAGTACTCCGACCAGCGTTGTTATTACAAAGATATCATCAATAAGCCCCGCCAGAGGAATGGCATCAGGGATGGCGTCTATAGGCAGCACCAGATATAGAACAGCGACGCAGGCTGGAACCGCTACACCAGGCCCCCAGACAGTGGGGTGTCTTGCAATAAGAAACAATACTTGAATCTTGGACCATATTGCAGCGAGCTGCTTTTTGCCTTTATATTTTTCAGCCGCTTTTTCAGCCTTGTCAACTTCCTCCAAGGAGTAGTTGTCCTCTACTTTTTTTGTCAAAGACTCGACTATCTCTTCAGCCTTCGCTTTTTCAACAGGCTTTAATTCTTCTTTTTTCTTATCTCGAGTAAATAAACTCTTTATTCTGCTGCCATCCATACTACAATTCTAGGAAAAAGAGAAAGATACCTCTACTCTTTTCTAACAAAAGCCATTCTTTCAGAGGAAGAAAGTGAATCATCATAACGATATCCACGGATAGAAAACTCTTTGATCCCTTCTTTGTCATTGACTTTATTTTCTGAAAGGAATCTCACCATCTCGCCCCTGGCCATTTTTGCATACACGCCTTTAGTGACAAAGGAACCTTTCACTTCCTCAAGAAACACCGGAGTAACGACTTCCACATTCTTACTCAAATGTGGGACTACCGCCTTCGAGTACTCTTCTGACGCGAGGTTTACAACGAGGCTATCTTCTTTCTCCAATTCACGGGCAATATCACTTCCCCAGAATGAATATAAATCTCCCTTACCATTTATATTGATTCTGCTCTCCATCTCCAAGCGGTATGGAACAATTCCATCCATGGGTCTCAATAGCCCATAGAAGCCGCTGAGTATTCTTAAATGCTCTTCAGCATAAGAGAGCATATCGTCAGTAAAAGATGAAGGAGACATATATGTAAACTGAATACCGTCATAAGAAAAGAGAGCAGGAGAACCTGAGAGGGAGAGGTCTATTGCATTTAGCCTCTCCAAGTTCTCTTCCAGTAGTTTCCCCTTCACTTTCCATACCCTAGCCTTCTCTTCGTCTGACATAGACTCCAGAAAGGAGAGAATCTCTTTCGTCTTTTCAAGAAAAAGAGGCCTAGAGAGCGGAGAAATATACTCCTCGGTTTTCATTTTTTTCGTTGGCGAGATAATAATCTTCATGTTTATTAAGCCTCCCTTTTTTTCGGGAGGCTGTCAAATCATTTCTTTTCGCTGTCAAGTTTATCTAAGAGGTCCCATACACCCAGCATATACTGAGTACCGAGGGCTCTATCATACTTGCCATATCCAGGTCTACATACTCCAGGTCCTTCTTCCCAAAGCTGTCTTCCATGATCTGGTCTGATATATCCTTCCCATCCTGAGTCATGGAGGGCTCTCAATACATCGATGATACCAGTCTCGCCGCAGCAATCTCTGTGAGCTGCTTCAGAGAAGTCTCCGTTAGGGAAGTGATGAATATTTCTAATGTGTGCAAATGCAATTCTGTCGTGATGTTTTCTTGCTATTTCGGCACAGTTATTGTTTGGATTTGCATTCAAGCTTCCAGTACAGAGAGTAAGACAGTTATATGGTGAATCGACCATCTTTAGAAGTTTATCGCAAGCCTTTTCGTCAACCATAAGTCTTGGAAGTCCGAAGATATCCCATGGTGGGTCATCCATGTGGATAGCCATCTTTATGCCAGTCTCCTCCAATGCAGGAAGTACCCCTTCCAAGAAATACTTGAGGTTTTCCCAAAGCATATCTTTAGTGACGGGAGCATAAGCCTTGAAAAGCTCATCTAGCCTAGCCATTCTCTCCGGCTCCCAACCAGGGAATGTCATGTTATACTTCTCCGTGAAGTTCAGAATATACTCAGCCATGGACTTATAGTCGTCTTTGATCTTGTCTTTTTCATAGAAAAGAGCTGTAGAGCCGTCTCCTACAGGATGGAAAAGATCAGTTCTTGTCCAGTCGAAAACAGGCATGAAGTTATAACAGATGACTTTTACACCGTACTTGCCAAGGTTTCTGATACAAGTCTTGTAATTCTCGATCAAACCGTCTCTAGTATCGAGACCGATTTTGATATCGTCATGTACGTTTACAGATTCAACGACTTCAGCGTCAAAGCCATAGGAATGAATCTGATCAACAACTTCTTTGATTTCATTCTCTTCCCAGATTTCTCCAGGCATTTTGTGATGAAGTGCCCAAACAATACTTGTCACTCCAGGAATCTGCTTGATGTCAGCGAGGCTTATCGGGTCGTTGCCTTCACCATACCATCTCCATCCCATTTTCATTGGCATATATATTCTCCTTTATAACAACTAATATATTAGTATATTAATTCTAAGGACACAAGGAAAAATTAATCTCCTGGAGTGCTGGGAAGTACTTTCCCTCTATTCCAAAGTGCAGCGGCCTTAGATGCGGCTATATATCTATCTTCATCTGTCTTGTATGAGCTTTCTGCTGTATGACAGCCACAGTCCATACACATGACATAGAAGCACCATCCATTCTCTTCTTCCAATATTCCCGGCCCCTGACATATAGGGCACTCATAAATCTCTATGTCTTCTACTCTATTTTCCATAATCAAATGGTATTTCCTTTATCATTTTGTGTCGAGTCAGATTCCTTCCGCCTCAGGGATACAATGGAGATGGAGAGGGAGAAGAGCCTTCACGCCCTCCATTATCACTCCCTCTTTTCCACTCATTCTCTCTCCCCTCCACATAAAGTATCCTCCATAAAGCTGGAGCATCTCGGGGCTTATCTGGGAAGCGTGGAGAGAGACTGCCCCCATCTTTCTTTGAAACTCTCCTGTTATATCGAATAAAGTATTTGGCTTGGAGGTAAAGTAGAATAATACTGCAGCGAGGTTAAGTGGCTCAGTTTCAGTGTTCTCTGGATACTTTTTCAAATTACATGAAATGGCGGCCTGGGAGGCAGCTTTACCTGTGACGATATGGTCGTTATGAGATTCATAACTATTCCAAGGATCGGGAGCAGCCACAGCATCATAGCGCTCTCGTCTCAATAGCTCCGCGATTCTTCTTGAAAGATCTCCTACATCAGAGAGAGTCCCGTCGGGAATAGAAAAGTAGTGGAAAGCTGTGACTCCAAGAGCTTTTCCTGCCATCTCTGTCTCTCTTCTCCTCACGTCCACTAGGCTCTCATCTCCATAAGGGATTCCAGTGTCTCCCAGAGAGCCGTCTGTAACTGTCAAATAATCGACCTGGACTCCCTTTTTTGTAAGAAGCGAAATGATACCCCCCATTCCTATCTCGTTATCGTCAGGATGAGGCTGAATACATAATATTTTCTTGACTCCATCTAAACTTGGAGGAGCAAACAAAGAAAGAACAGCACTATTATCCATTATTATTCTCCTTTCTCTTCTCTAATTCCACGAGGATCCTATCGTACGCGTCTTCGTCCAGAATGTAGTGTTTCTTATAAAGAACATATGCTGCAGTCATCAACACAGCTGGAAGTATTCCCATTACCAGCATCAATCCAGTCGTCTGAGTTTTCGATACTCCCGATAGTACTCCGTTAATGGATGAAAGCTTCTCTACTTCTGTAATAAGGCCAAGGCTTGTCTCACGCTCCAAGGAAGAAATCTGGTTTGTAATTCCAGTTACGCCGAATATAAGATATGTAACGGAAGTAAGGAGAACAACGAGAGCAGATGATAGCTTAGTCAAGAAAGGCCTGAGGGACGCAATAATAGCTTCGTCTCTTTCTCCGTTCTTATACTCATTGTACTCTACAGTGTTGATGATAGAAATCATCATCACTAAGTAATATGCATACTGGCCAAGGTTTGTGAACATATAGCTGATTGTTATAACCCAGAACTTCAAATTTGACTGAGGCATAAAAATACCTGCCACTATCATTACAACATAGAATACAAGGGCCATGTATAGCATATACTTCATCAGAGTCTTACGTTTTACTCTCTTTGAAATAGATGGATAGAAAACCATCAGGAAAGCTGTAGCCAAAACTCCTATGGTACTAAAGAGTGAATATAAGCCACCTTCATATCCGAAAGCAAAATAGATATATGTTGATCCTAGTCCTCCAAGAATCAAGTTGATGCCGATCTGCTGCAGTAAGAAGATAATCGATATCCATACAAGCTGGTCGTTTTTGACGATAGTAGTCCATATCTTCTTGAAGCTGACTTTCGGAGCCTTCTGTTGCATATAGCTTCTGTCTTCTTTAACTCCGAAGATTGTGAAGCACAAAAAGAGAGGGGCAAGGAGAGAGAAGATGAGAGCTACTCTTCCGTAAGCTTTCTGGGCGCTGCCTCCAAGGGTCATGGAGCCTGTGGTAAACATCGGAATCAAAAGGCCGGCAAGGGTACCGCCGACTCCGGCAAAGAGTGTGGCACGAGAAGTGAACTGATCTCTACTTCTACCATCCTTTCCAAGAGAAGGAATCATACCCCAATATGAGATGTCATGCATTGTGTATGTAACTGAGTACATGAGATACATAAAAGCAAAGAAGACTACAAAGGCCCAACCCTCGAGAGTTACGTTAAATGAAAGATAGACTACGATACCTGTAGTGATTATTCCTATCAAAAGCCAAGGCTTATACTTTCCCCAACGGGTTCTTGTACTCTCTATGATATTTCCCATAATGGGGTCATTTAATGCATCGAATACTCTGGCCACCACCATGATTAAGGTAATAGCCATAAGCTGGGCTGCTGTAAGCTGATGTGTAAACAGAACAAACAACAGTATATAGTTGGTGAAAAGCTGGTAGAGCATATCTCTTCCAACTGTTCCCAAAGGGAAGAACCATAAATTCTTCTTCAGCGTCTTTTTCTCATCACTCATATCACTTCCTCACAATTATCGCTTCCCAAGGTTTAAGGAAACCTTCTTTTCTCTCATTTTCTGTAGAAAGAAGTATTTCTCCCTCTATCTCTCTTTTTATCTCTTTATCACTGTGGTTCAGAATTATTGAGAGTCCCCCTCTCATATACTCTGTTACATCTCTTCCGTTCTCCATGAGCTTATAGTCGCCTTCCATTAGATCTTCGCTCTTCTTACGGAATGAGATAAGAGTTTTGTAATAAGAGAGGATGGAGTCTTTATCTCTCTCCTCCATTTCCACATTGATTTTGTCTTTATTCTTGTTTATTCCCAGCCAAGGTTTACCTGTAGTGAATCCTGCCCCATCCTTTCCGTTCCATTGCATAGGAGTACGGGCATTATCACGGGAAGTATTCTTGATCATCTTCCACTTAATGCTTTTTGGTAAATGGACGCTGGAGAGTATTTTATAGATATTCTTCGACTCTACGTCTTCTACCTCATCCATAGAGACAAAATCGAAGTTGGTCATTCCTATCTCCTCGCCCTCAAATATAAAAGGTGTGCCTTTGAGAGTAAGAAGAAGAGTTGCCAATAACTTACTTGAATCCTTCCAATACTCCATAGACCCAAAACGGGATACACTCCTAGGCTGATCATGGTTCTCCAAGTATATTGTGTTCCATTCCAACTCTCTCTGCCACTTATCCAAGACAGCAATGAACTTCTTCCAAGAAAACTTCTTTTTAAACCACTTCACAATTATCTGGTCCACTTCCATATGTTGGAAAGAAAACACCATATTTAGTTCTTTTCTCTCTGGAGATGTAAGAAGCTTGGCGTCATTTGTATCAACAAACACTGTCTCTCCCACAGTAAATGCACCATACTCCGATAGTGTCTTATTTATCTTCTTCAATATCTCATGCGTGCCGTCAAGGGTGAGATAGTGCTCGCTACCGGTAAGAATCATCTTTTTCTTACCATTCTCAAGAGAATCTTTATAAAGGATATTTATTACATCACACCTAAAACCTTTTACGCCTTTATCCAGCCAGAACTTTAATATCTCGTTTATCTTTTCCCAAACAAGTGGGTTGTGGTAATTGAGATCAGGCTGATGAGGAGCAAATAAGTGAAGATAGCTGGCCTTTCTCTCGCTGTCGTATTCCCAAGTTCCTCCCCCGAAGAAGCCAGTCCAGTTATTAGGTGTCCCTGGCCAAGAATCAGACCAATAATAAAAGTCCTTGTATGGCTCTATGCCTTTTCTGCTCTTCTGAAACCATTCGTGCTCTGACGACGTATGGTTAATGACAAGGTCCATAATGATCTTTATGCCCCGCTTGTCAGCCTCGGCTATAAGAGCGTCGAAGTCATCCATAGTACCAAAGTCAGGATGAATGGAAAGATAGTCGCTGATATCATAGCCGTTGTCTTCATTTGGCGAAGCATACACGGGGCTGAGCCATATTACATCCACACCCAATGACGCAATATAATCCAACTTTGAAATTATACCGGGAATATCTCCAATCCCATCTCCGTTGCTGTCAGCAAAGGAACGAGGATATATCTGATAAACAATTGCTTTTTTCCACCACTCTTTGTCCATAGTGTTGATTATCTCATTAAGAACGGATGGATACAAACAAAAAAGAATTACTTTTTTCTTACTCTTTTTCTTTCCTGATTGTAATAAGATAGAAGATAATGGCTAAGATTTGAGAAACAAAAGAAACAATAACCATGACTCTTATGTTTCTATCATATAGGACACCCAAGAGCCATGAACCAAGAAACCATGCAACGCCAAATACTGTCTCAAAGACTCCGAAGCCTGTACTTCTCATATTCTTAGGAACAATGGAAGCCACTGCCGATTTCATTATGCTCTCTTCTGCTCCCATTCCCACACCCCACAATACTATTCCCAAGATTACTATCCATGGTTTATTTGAAAGAAAAGCGAAGAATGGAAAGAATGAGGATAGAATCGTGGCTACTACCAGAGACTTCAGTCCTATCTTGTCGTAGAGACTACCAAAGACCAAAGCCGCCACAGCGTCTACAGCCATTGCCAATGCATAAAGAAGGCTTATGGTAGAAGAAGGAAACAGCCCGTTTACAGCAGAGTGAAGAGAAATAAGTGAGAAATCTGCAAAGCCGAAGGCAAAAAGACTGATTGCCATCATAAAGAGAACGAAAGGGAGTCTAATCTGGAACTTCTCTTCATTCGATTCGCTCTTTTTCTCAAACACCTCCGGATGCGGATACTTTCTCCAAGAAAAGATTACAAGAGCTATAGTAATGAGGGCAGGAACAATAAGAATGGCAAACGCTTTATGATAAGTACCAATCTCGCTGTCGCTCTTAGCTAAATATGACATCAAAAATATTATGACGGGCCCTAGAAACGCTCCCAGCTGGTCCAATACTTCCATATAAGCAAAACCTTTTCCTGCTCCTATTTCGCTTGAAGCAAAACTCACAAGACTATTCTTTGCAGGCTTTTTCAAGGCTTTTGCGCTACGCTCCATAATTATTAAGGCAGAAGCCACCACCCATCCATTCTCAGGGACAATAGCCAATAAAGGAACAGCTAGAACCTGGAGAGTATATCCCACTATAACCAGAGTCCAATACTTACCGCTTCTATCTGCAAGGGGCCCTGATATTAATCGAAGTGAGTAGCCACATAACTCTCCAAGCCCCGAGACAAAGCCTATTGTGGATGCAGAAGCTCCCGTAAGACTGAGAAATGGTCCTATTACACTCCTTGCCCCTTCGTGGGTCATATCCGAAAAAAGACTGACGATCCCCATGATGAATATAAATGACAGTGCACCTGTACCTATCTTTTCTTTCTTACTCATTTATTCCTCAAAGGGACATAATAATACTTTCATGCTTTTTTCCAAGTTTTTTCTGACTCTATGATCAAAATTTTACACACGTATTTAACACACGATCTTATTTGCCGATTAAGAATTAACACACTATATTCAGATTGGAGGCAAAATATGTGTACAGCCACTACTCTTAGAAATAAAGACTTCTATTTTGGAAGAAACCTCGACTTAGGTGCAGCCCATGGAGAACAGGTACTTGTCATTCCTAGAGCTCTCCCACTTTCATTCAGACATTCACCAGAACTGAAAAGACACGAAGCAATGATCGGCATG
>JALFCJ010000270.1 GCA_022771185.1 Spirochaetales bacterium
CTTGGATCATTGATAGGGGGAATAAAAAAGTCTGGCATAATGGCGGAACTGGACACTATAACTCATACATCGGTTTCTCTAAAGAGAATAATACGGCTGTGGTCATACTTTCTAACCTGGCACCTAATTACCGTATACCTGCAACAGTGTTGGGCCTTAAGCTGTTGATGGAATTAATTTAGATATCGATGATAAAAATAGACAAGCCATAGACAGGCAAAAAAGTAATTAATAATTAATTAACGTAACAAAGGTTCAAATTCTTTACTCTTTGGTTTATTTTAATCATATTGTACTTGTAATATCATATATCAAAAGGTAAATATGATGAAAAAAACACTATTCTGCTTATTGGCTTTTCTTGTCTCTTTATCACTTTTTGCAAGAGGTGGAAAAGAGACTGTCACCGTGGAAGAAAAGATCAATGTCATTACGATGGCTATTCCGGTTGATCCCGATGGATTAGATCCTATGCTTACTGCGGCTGCATCTACTTTCCAGATTACTTCAAACATCTATGAGACGCTTATTACTGTAGATGAAAAGGGTAACTTGGAGCCATGTCTTGCAGATAGTTGGAGTATAAGTGAAGATGGTCTTTCAATATCTTTCTATTTGAGGGAAAATGCCGCCTTTTCAAATGGAAAGAAGTGTGGAAGCGAAGAAGTAAAAGAGTCTTTTATCCGCTTGATGAGTCCTGAGAGTCTAAGATGCAAAGATTATTCCTTTATTTCAGAAATAGAGACTCCCGACGAAAAGACAATCGTCTTCAAAATGAATGAAATCAACGTAGCCGCCCTCTCTTCTTTTGCATATCCTTGGGCTGCGGTTGTGGATACTGAGGAAAGCAACTTAAAGAATAAGCCCATGGGAACAGGCCCATACTGTCTTTCATCTTGGGTTCCTCAGGAAAAACTGGTTCTGGCATTAAATCCTTATTATGGAAAAGAAGTCAAGAATGATGGCTTTGTCCTTGTGGTGATGCCTGATTTGACAGCTGAGATCACAGCTCTTGAAGCAGGGGAGGTGGATGTTATTCTCATTACAGGAGACTTGGCTTCAGCTGTAGAGAATAAGGGGTATAACATTCTCGCCGCCGCAGGAAACGGTCTCCAGCTTATGGCAATGAATAATAAAAATGAGGCTCTTTCCGATGTCAGGGTAAGGCAGGCAATTAACTATGCTGTAGATAAAGACGCTCTTATTGAAGCTGTATGGTGGGGATACGGAGAGAAAATCGGTTCCCATTTCCCTGTAGTATTAAAGGAGTATGTGGATCTATCTGATGCATATCAATGTGATAAAGATAAAGCCAGGGCACTTTTGAAAGAAGCTGGATATGAAAATGGCTTGAAACTGAGGATGGATCTTCCCAAGAACTACCAGGAATATGTAAATGCAGGCCTTGTCATTGCTTCAGAACTTAAAGAAGTCGGTATTGAAGTGGATGTCAACATTGTAGAGTGGGCATACTGGCTCAGCGAAGTGTATGTAGGAAGAAACTATGACTTGACAGTAGTCGGTCATACAGGTCGTCTGGATCCATATGCCCTATTAGTGAAATACTTGTCTACAGGAAGTGAAAACTACTTCAACTACTCCTCTAGTGAAGTAGACCAGTTGTTGGGTATGTATAAGACAGAACTAAACGAGGAGAAGAGAACGGAGTACATACAGACTATACAGCGTATTCTGTCTTCCGATGTTCCTGCTCTATATATTCAGGACCCGATTCAGATATTTGTGTCAGCCTCCGATGTGTACGGATTTGCTTCTTTCCCTATAAATATCTACAAATTCAAGGACGTGTACAGGAAATAAGAGATGCTCAGATACATCCTGAAGAGAATCTTATCGGCACTCTTGGTGCTCTTCTTTGTCTCTCTCATCACTTTTGTGGTGATATCTGTCATTCCCGGAGACAGAGCTATTCTTGCTCTAGGAATTGACGCGACTAAGGAGAGCGTTGAGGCTTTAAGATCCTCCATGGGACTTGATAAACCGTTTTTTGAGCGGTATTTCTCTTGGCTTATTTCTGCACTCCATTTTGATCTGGGTGTATCGGATGTCTATGGAGAGAGAGTAGGCTCTCTCATACTATCCCGCCTTCCCGTTACATTTTCTCTGACTCTATTCTCCATTTTCATTGCTTCTGTACTGAGTGCCCTATTGGCGCTGCTTTGTCAGATGAAGAAAGGTAAGGGGTTGGATGGAGCCATAAGGGGAGGCGTAATACTTATATCAGCTTTGCCATCCTTCTGGATTTCTCTTGTGGCCTTGATTTTTTTCTGTGGAAAACTCAAATGGTTTCCTGTAAACGGATATATCTCACCTGATAAAGGTTTCCTTCCATTTTTGAGAAGTATCACTCTCCCCTCTATCATACTTGCCTTGGGAGAGCTTTCTCTTTTGACAAGGATGTTTCGCTCCTCTTTGATCAATAGCTTTAATGAAGACTATATGACTGCATGTAAAGTAAAGGGACTGGGAAGAGTAAGAAGCATGGTACACTATGGACTGAGAAGCGCCATAATTGCTCCTATTACACTGATTGGTAACCAAGCTGCGAAGCTCTTCGGAGGGACAGTTGTAGTTGAGACCATATTCTCTCTCCCTGGAATTGGAAGACTGTTGCTGGTTGCTGTAGAGCAACACGATATTCCACTCTTAGAGGGCGTTGTCTTATTTATAACTACAATGGTTGTAGTCATGAATTTTCTTACAGATATATTTGTGGCAATTGCAGATCCTCTTATAAGGCAAAGCGAGGGGGGAGTGAAATGAAGAAAAAAAACTTCTCTCTGATTCTAGGTGTCTTCTTTGTAGCCATAATAATATTTCTCTTTCTTTTGTCCTTTGTTTATCTACCTTACAGCGAAGACCAAATGGATACAAAAAACAGATTCTCTCCTCCTTCATCCTCCCACTTATTAGGTACAGACCAATTTGGAAGAGATATATTTTCACGCATCCTTGTCTCCACCCGTTCCGCTCTTGCAGTAAGTACATCGTCAGTTTTGATGGGTACCGTGTTCGGCCTTTTATTGGGGGCTCTGGCCGCTCTTTCTCCTCATTTCATAGAAAGCATATTGATGAGATTTGTTGATGCCATGATGGCTTTCCCCGGCATTCTTTCAGCAATGGTTCTTTCTGCAGTACTGGGAAAGGGTGTGATGAACGCCTCCATCGCCATAGCATTCTTTATGGTTCCTGTTTTTGCAAGGTTATCATATTCCATGATTCTGGAGAGCAAGAAAAAAGAGTATATAAAGGCTGCGAAGAGCTATGGGGCGTCGACTCCCCGCCTATTTATATTCCACATGCTTCCAGAGATGTTTACTCGTCTTATAACACAGCTCTCCTCCAGTATAGGGGCGGCTATTCTGACTGAGTCTTCTCTTTCATTCTTAGGCCTTGGAATTCAACCTCCTGGAGCAAGTCTGGGCCTGATGTTGTCGGAAGCCAAGGGTTATATTCTGATTCAACCCTATCAGGCTCTATGGCCTGGTGTCATCCTATCTATAGCTGTACTTGGCTTTTCTTTATTGGGGGACGGAATAAACGAGATTATCAAGGGAGAGCCTGACTATGAATGAGATAGTAAGGATAGACAGTCTTTCTGTCAGAGATAGCAGACGGTATCTTTTGAGAGACATCTCTCTTTCTCTCCAGCTTGGTTCCGCACTTGCATTTATCGGGGAATCAGGTAGCGGGAAGACCATGACCATAAAATCTATTTTGGGAATCCTCCCGGATGACACCGAGGTGGAGAATGGTAAAGTGACGCTGTTTCAAAGTGACATGTTTTCTATCTCAGACAAAGAGAAGAGAAGACTTCTTTGTGAAAACGTAGGATTTGTACCTCAAAATACAGTGAACTATCTTCATCCCTTGTTGAAGATATCCGATCAGATTACCGATGGTTATACCAGACTTCACGGTAGAGGAAGTAAAAAAGAAGCCTTGGAGATAGCCCGGACATTACTGGAGAGTGTGGGTATTACCGACCCGGAAAGAGTATTGTCTTCATATCCTTCGCTATTATCGGGAGGAATGAAACAGAGAGTTAATATTGCTTCCGCCTTGATGAACCATCCCTCTCTCCTTATTTCTGACGAGCCTACGTCAGCCCTCGATAAAGTAGTACAGAAGCAGGTTGCCGAATTATATTTGGACTTAAGGAAAAACAGCCTCATGTCCCTTATAGTCGTAAGCCACGATTTAGTCTTCGTAAAGAAAATCGCCGATAGAGTCGCCGTGTTTTATGCAGGCGAAATAGTGGAGGTGGGGGAATCTGACGAGATATTCTCCAATCCCTTGCATCCATATACAAAGGCTCTTATCTCCCTATCCCCCTCCCTTGTCAGAGATAAATCTAAACCTTTGAAGGAGATCAAGGGATATATTACTGAAAAAGACAGACGAAATATCGGGTGCCCTTTTGCATCCAGATGCATAAGTGCAAGAAAAGAGTGCTTGGAGAGTGTGGAAGTAAAAGAAGTGTCGGAAACACACTTTGTGAGGTGCGTTCTATGATTCTTGAAGTAAAGAATATAACAAAAGAATATAAAGTGAGGGGGAGAAAAGAACCCTTTGCTGCCTTAAAAAATGTATCCTTTTCTCTTGATGAAGGTGAAGTCTTAGGTATAGTAGGGGAATCAGGGAGTGGAAAGACTACACTTAGCGAGATAGCCGGAGGCTTAAGAAAACCTACGTATGGCTCGGTTCTTTTCCAAGGAAAGGATATAGGCGGAATGAAAAAGGAAGAGTGGAGGGAGTACAGAAAAAGCGTCCAGTTTATTTTCCAGTCTCCCAAAGAGTCCATGAATCCATACTATACTATCCGTTCTATACTCTCTGAGCCTTTGACTATTAATTTTCCTTCCATGTCCAAGGCTGAGAAAGAAGAAAGAATAAAAGATATGCTTATTAGAGTGGGAATGGATGTGGAGACGACGCTTTCATTTCGCCCTAGCCACTTTTCCGGAGGTCAGATGCAGCGAATCGCCATTGCCAGAGCTCTTTTATTGGAGCCGAAGGTTATAGTGTGTGACGAGTGCACGTCGGCCTTGGATGTATCGCTGGAAGCCCAGATCATCAACCTTCTTTCTTCTCTTAAGAAAGAGACAGGCGTATCTATGATTTTCATCAGCCATGATATTTCACTTGTCAGATATATCTCCGACAGAATAATGGTTATGAAAGACGGCGTGGTGGTGGAGGAGGGCGATACAGAGAGCGTAATGTCGGAGCCAAAGCACGAATACACAAAGACTCTCATCGAAACATCCTTTCTGTAGTCTTTAGTTGAATCTACATCTTTACGCCTTCATATTCAGTTTCCTATACATCCTCTCTATCATTCCAACGCTTTTGAAAGACTATGGCAAAATGACTTTGATCGGGTATTCCGACTTTAAGTGCTATATCCAAAACAGAGATTACGCTTTCAATAAACAATGCCATCGCTTCATTTACTCCAAGCATGTTCACATGACTCTTTACTACATGTGTGTCTCTTTTTTGTGGTGCAATATACAACTTCTTGTTTCCTTTATTTTATTGTGAGAGAGGAGAGAGACTAGAAGAATATCAGTGATAGAGCCACTGTAACAATTCCAGAGAGAGTCAATGCAACAGAAGACAGGGCTCCTTGTTTTTCCCCCAACTCCAGTGCCTTTGATGTGCCTATTGCATGGGAACATGTTCCTATTGATATTCCCTGTACTGTCGGATCCTTTATTCTAAAGAGGTTGATCAACACAGGAGAAAGAACATTTCCTGTGATTCCTGTAATGAGGACAGATAAGACTGTAATAGAAGGAATGCCACCTATTGTCTCTGACACTGCCATCGCCATAGGTGTAGTAATACCCTTTGGAACAATTGAGAGACAGACTGTTTCATCAAAACCTAGTGCCTTTCCCATAAAGAAGGCAAAGGTCATAGAGACGATGGATCCTGTGAGTGTACCAAGAGTGAGGGCCAGCCAATTCTCTTTTATTAGTTTCCATTCTCTATAAATATTTAGAGCCAAAGCGCAAGTAGCAGGAGTAAGAAATAAGTTTATGATGTCTCCTCCCTTCATATACCACTCAAGAGGAATATGGAAGATAAGAAGGAAAGATATAATCAAGGCATAACTGATTAAAAGAGGATTTAGATATGACTTCTTTGTCTTTTTCTGGATTAATACCCCGATAAAAAAGGATGCAAATGATATTGATAGACCAAATAGAGGAGTGGAGAAGAGTATTTCTTTCATGATTTCTCTCCTTTTCTTGTCAGCTTCATTACTCCGCCGACAACCAGGGCTGTAGCCAAAAAAGATAGAGCAGTCGCTGCAGAGCAAAGGAGAAGTAGTTTCCACCATATATCTTTGATGACACCGAAATATGCCATTATCTTGACTCCCGTTGGAACGAAAAGAAGTGTCATATTCTTAAGTAGCAGATTCCCTGCATCCTCTACCCATGATAGTTTGATTACCTTGGTCTTTAGAAGAATAAAGAGGATGCATAAGGCCAGGATAGTTCCTGGAATTGGAAACGGAATCAGAGAAGCCATTAGCTCTCCAAGTAGACAAAGAGCCATTATAAGAGACAATTGAAGTAGCGTTTTCATAGGCGTATTTTGAATCAATCACTATTTCTTGTCATTCGAGATACCTATAGAAAATGTATAAAATGTCGTCAAAAAGTTTTCTATTTATATGAAAAGCTAAAAATCATAAATAGAAACTAGATTTTGTACGGAAATTGAAGAATCTAAGGTTGTAGGTAAGTGAAGTCGAGTTTGTCCAATACAGTGTTCCGTTATTATCGAAAGACCACAGGGATATCGGAGAGTTTATAGATGTCAGTTCTCCCAAAAAGGAAATCCGTGCTTCATTTTCATCTAATATCATAGGAATATTGCACATTATTTATGGTAGAAAAATACAAAATTTTACTATTCTTTTATAAAGATCTAATTTTTGTACTATAAAGCAAAATAACATAAAGTAACACAATCTTTGTTGTTTTATAATACAGCTATCAGGAGGAATAAATGAAAGTAGCAATATTGGAAGGTCTTGGAATTAGCCACGAGGAGCTCGAGGCTTTGGAAAGACCATTTATTGAAGAAGGCGTGGAGTTTGTAGAGTATCAGAAGACTCTGGACGTAGAGGAACTAAAGAAGGAGACAGCGGGAGCGGATGCAGTAATTATCGCAAATATGCCATACCCCTCTTCAGTCATCTCCAGTTGTGATACTCTGAAGTTTATCGATGTAGCTTTCACAGGAACAGACCACGTGGGACTGGAAGCAGCAAGAGAGAAGGGTATTTCTGTAAGCAACGCTTCCGGTTACTCAAACGAAGCTGTATCGGAACTTGTTCTTGGTATGGTCCTTTCCTTTATGAGAAATATATCACAGGTCGAGACTAGATGTAGGGAAGGAAAAGCCAAAACAGGTCTCGTTGGATGTGAAGTCAAGGGTAAGACAGTAGGTATTATAGGACTCGGAAAGATTGGAAAGAGAACTGCCGAGATATTCAACTGCCTAGGAGCGACAGTACTCGCTTCATCTAGAACTAAGCACTCCGATACTCCTTCTTATATAACAGAAGTGGAGAAAGAAGAACTATTGAGAGAATCAGATATCGTTGTTCTTCACTGTCCATTGACACCAGAGACAAGAGGCTTAATCGGAAAGAAAGAGCTTGAGATGATGAAAAAGAGTGCAATTCTTGTCAATGTAGCAAGAGGCCCAGTTGTAGTTGAAGAAGATCTCGTTGAAGCTCTGAAAGAAGGAGAGATTGCAGGAGCTCTCGTAGACGTATTTGCTGCAGAGCCTCCTTTAGCACTTTCTACTCCGATCCTCTCTGCTCCTAATACTCTTCTTACTCCTCACGTTGCATTTGCAACAAAAGAGTCTATGAGCTTGAGAGCAAAGATCGTATTCGAGAATCTGAGAGCTTGGATGGATGGAAACGTAATCAATAAGATTGTCTAATAAAGTAAGAAACTCAAAAATTGAGAGAGGCTTCCAGTTATAGAATGTTGGAAGCTCTCTTTTTTTGAAATCTTATCCTTATCTTTGATTTTATTTTCAATAAAATAAATAGAGAAGAGAGGGTGTTTTCTAGAGTGCAAGAAAAGAAACTGCCGATAGGCATTGACGATTTTGAGAAGCTTATTAAATGGGGATTCTTTTATGTAGACAAAACATTGATGATAAAAGATCTTCTTTCATCTTGGTCTGAAGTAAATCTTTTTACACGCCCTAGAAGGTTTTGAAAGAGTCTTAACTTATCGATGCTTTTTCAGTTCTTTGACATCGATTCAGAACTGCTTCCATAGAAGAGTATAAAAATGTCCTAAAAGGTCTATGTGAAATATTGGCTGACCACTATGGTACAAAGGTTCTTATTCTCTTGGATGAATATGATGTTCCATTAGATAAAGCTTATATCAGTGTATATTACGAGAAGATGGTAGATTTCCTTAGAGGGTCCTTTGGTAGTGCATTTAAAACCAATAAAAACTTACTTTTTGCTGTTTTGACAGGTTGCATGAGAGTGTCTAAGGAAAGCATATTTACTGGCAATAATTATTTCTTTCTTTGGTAAAGACTCTTGTGTATGTGAAAATAATAAACAAAAGGCTTTTCTTCTCTCTATTCCATTGCTACCATAGTGATTGCTGGAGACTTGATTAGTTATTTCTTCTTGAGATCTGGTAAATATTTCAAAAGAGGAAACGAAATGATCACGCCTTTCAACTTACCTTGGTTTGTTCTTATAACATTGTCTTTTTCCTTGCCATTTTTTATAGCAAGAAAGCTTGAAGGAAAAAGTAGAAAAGAAAAGCTCTTCTTCGTCAAATGGTTCTCCATTGTCTCAGCTCTTCTTTGGGTTCTTTATAAGTATCTTTTGTCCATTGATCCTAATTTCTCTTTTGTTTTCTGGAAAGAACTGCCGCTTCAGCCATGTAACACGATGCTATGGCTTGGCATCATAGCCTGCATATTAGATAACGAAACTATAATGTCTTATGGCTACTATATCGGTATTCCATGTGCTTTATTGGCTCTCATGATGCCAGAGTCTGGGTTTATCTCAGTAAGCATTCTTTCTAACAAAGCTATCGGCTACTACGGAACCCATGCATTAGTCGTTATGCAGGGCCTGTTGTTTGTTTCGTTAGGCTTATGTAAGATCGATTACAAAAGTGCAATACGCTCTGTAGTATTCTTCATCTTCATGGCATTTTGCGCTCATGTAGTGAATATTCTTCTGCGAGTTACTGTTTATCCTGAAGCAACCTATTACTATACCTTTGGTTTTGACGAGAACTTTTTACTCAGAGTATTCAAGAGATTCATCCCTGTACCTCTATTATATATGACACCTATATTCATTGCCTCCGTTTTTGTTACATGCCTTGAAACTCTTATCATAAGATTCCTGAAAAGAATGAAAGAGGTTAGTGCTACAAATAGATTTGTAGATCGTGCATTGTAAAGAAATAGGCTGGAGGGATTATTGTCAGAATAAGTCATCGTGAGCGCAATTGAATTACCGAGGATTCTCGCTTAATGTCCTAAAACTTGCTTATTATCAATAATTTTAGCATGAAATCCGTATTATCTGCTAAAACTTGATAATTTCTACATGTTTTAGCAGAAAATCATGATTCTTTGCTAAAACTTTGTAGTTTAGAATCAGTTAACTAAATCGATATCTATCATGATGAGAGTAAGGATTACTTTGTTTCTTATTCTCTTTTCGTTCTATCTATTATTGTACGAGTGAACTTGTACAGTCTGGAGGATCTTATGGGAATAATGGCAAAGGCATATAGAGAAAGAAAGATATGTATAGATAAGATGAGACAAAAGTATCCAGGGCTTCCTTATTATGAAAAAGAACGCGTAGAGATCTTCAGAACAATTGCCTTTGGTCCTATCTATGACAGCACTACTTGTCCTTTGAGTCCATATGAGTCTCCAACGAAAGAAACAATAAGAAAGGCAGAAGAACTTGAGGAGATCTATAAAGCAAACTCAAAGCTTTCTTCTAGAATCGGATACTTCCTTGATTATTTTTACACAAAAGAAGAGGCAGAGTACTACTCAGAAAACATAGAAGAGTTTATCAACCTAAATGCTGTATTTAAAGGTATCATGCATACCATAGGATATATTTCATATGCTCTCAAGAGACAAAACTACACTAATTCATATTGTGAAATCTATGGTGACTTTTACTTCGAATGCTGGAGGGAAGAGCTGGACACTTCAGATAAATATAATCCCTATATGAAAAAAGTTACTTATAAAGAAAGAGTTACACCGATTAGTAAAGCTCTCTTTCTTAAAGAGTTGGAAAGACGTCTAAAACTTTAAGATAATCTTACTTTGCTCTCTCCATTCTTCATTCTATAGAGAGATGACAAGAAGGATGAAAAAATGGAAGAAAAGAGTAGAAAAATCGTTATCCCAGATGGTGTCAGTGCCATCAGAGCCTTTGAATACAAAAACAGTGACATGGAAGAGATTATCATCCCTTCTTCTGTGACTATAATAGAAGAGGGTGCATTTCTTGGTTGTAACAACTTGAAGAGAGTCGTTATCCCTGATTCTGTAACAGAAATGGGAAAAGCTGCCTTCAAAAACTGTTCATCTCTTAAAGAAGTGAAAATCTCCATTTCTCTTAGTGCAATCGAAGATGAAGTTTTTTCTTTTTGTAAGGATTTAAAAGAAATCATTATTCCTCTAGGAGTGAAGGAAATAGGGGAATCTGCATTTAAGGAGTGCAGTGCACTGAAGGGGATTACAATTCCTAGCTCTATAACAAGGATAGGGAAGGATTGTTTCTATTACTGCTCATCCCTTGAAAGTATAATGATTCCCGATTCTGTGACATTGATAGAGGATCATACTTTCGAAGGATGTACAGCACTCAATAATGTAAAACTCTCTGATACCATAACCAACATCGGTAAGAGAGCCTTTGCCGAGTGCTGTAATCTCGAAAGCATCAAGCTGCCCTTGAATCTTGTTCAGCTGGAATTCCAAGCATTAAGCGGTTGCAGTAGCCTTAAAGAAATCGCTATGCCTGCCAATTTACAGAGAATAGGAAAACTTGCTTTCAGTGGATGCATTGCATTGGAGAAAGTAAAGCTTTCAGATTCCCTTTACTCCATTGACTATGAGGCTTTTAACGGTTGTAAATCCCTCAGAAGTATTGTTCTTTCCAAGTCTTTCATTTTCCTTGATCCGAAAGCATTTACAGGTTGCAGTCTGGAGGAAATAAGAGTCGATGATGGGAATCAGAATTATTCAGTAGATGAAAATGGAGTTCTTTTCAATAAGAATAAAACAATACTCATCTTCTTTCCCCAAGCTCTGAAACTAAAGACTTATGTTATTCCAGATAGTGTCAGAATAATAGGCCCTTCAGCTTTCTATGAAGCTTTATACCTTGAGAAAGTGATCATCCCAGATAGTGTTGAAACTATAAGGGAATATGCATTTTGGGGATGCAAAAGCCTTAAGGAGGTAAGTATTCCTGATTCTGTAGATGATATTTTTCCAGAAGCATTTTGGGGATGTAAGTGTCTTGAGAAAGTATCACTTCCTTCTTCAGTTCCTATAATCCATAGTAAGACATTTTCTTTCTGTACTTCTCTTAGATCAATCGTCATTCCCAGTGGTGTAAGAAGAATCGGAGACAGTGCTTTCTCCAGCTGCAAGAATCTGGAGAGCGTCACTCTCCCTGATACTCTCTGGACAATAGCTGAATACGCTTTCTCTTGGTGTGAAAGCTTAAAAGAAATCGATATCCCACAATCTGTAAGTCTTATAAAGTTTAATGCATTTTCTTCCTGCAAAAATTTATCTCGTATCACTATCAAGGGGCCTATATCGAAGATAGAGAGAGGTGTATTTTCTCATTGCAGTTCTCTTTCTGATATCAACATCCCAAGTAGCGTAAAGAAAATATGCAGAGAAGCATTTGAAGATTGTTGTTCATTAAAGGAAGTCTCCATTCCAGAAGGAGTGGGAGAAATAGAGGAAAGAGCATTCGCTTCCTCTCTGTCACTTGATATAGTTACTCTTCCTTCTTCATTGACTAATATTGGAGACAGAGCTTTTGAAAAGTGTAGAAGTCTAAAAGAGGTAATAATCCCTTGTAATGTAAGAGATATAGGAGAAGATGTATTTTATGAGTGTTTCTCTCTTGAGAAAGCAATAATCGAGGGGCCAGTTACTTCTATAAGCACAAGGCTTTTCTATCGATGCATTAACCTTAGAGATGTCGCTCTCCCAAAGACACTGACAAAGATTTCTTACAGGGCATTCTATGAATGTACGTCACTAGAGAGAATAAACATACCAAAGAGCGTATCAATAATTGAAGAGGATGCTTTTCGAAGATGTAGCGCTTTGGAAAGTGTCATGATTCCTGAAGACGTGGAAAGAGTAGAGATGGGAAGCTTCAGAGGATGTTCATCTCTCAAAGACATAACACTATCTTATGGGGTTATATCAATTGGAGAGTGTGCTTTCTATGATTGTACTTCTCTTGAATGTATCAAGATACCTTTCTCTGTGGAGTCAATTGAAGATGATGCATTCGCTTCCTGTACCTCTCTTGAGAGAGTTGTAATACCGATTACAATCAGAAAGCCTTATTCCCAAATCTTTGGAGATTGCGAAAACCTATATGAAATATTAATTACATGCACAGATGATTGAGACAAAATTCGATTATATTGGCTCAGAGATAATTGTATTGTCGGTTTGGTAAATTCAAAAGTCAGATCAAAGAAAGAAGAAGGTAAGAGCGATATTATTCTTGCTGTCTTCTCTATCTTGGTGGGGCTATAGGAGCTCTTATCTCTACTTTTTTCTTCGATAGAAAAGCAGATAAGGGCAATATGCTTTCAAGAGTGATAATGGCATGCCTTGTTGTAATCGAAACAATTGTATACCTCATCTATAAAGGCTTTATTGCTAGAAATCTTACTTTTGCATTCTGGAGTATTCTTCTTGAGTATCCTATATCTCTCATATACCTGGCACTTATTAACATAGTCACTTTCTTTGTCTATATGAAGGACAAGAAGGCGGCGGAGAAGGGTAAGGACAGAGTGAAGATCGTTACCCTTCTATCACTGTCATTTATCGGAGGCTCTATCGGTGCTCTTTGAGGAATGTATATCCTTCACCATAAGACTAATAAGAGTTATTTCACCGTGGGCGTTCCATTGATGATTATTATGCAGGTCTTTGTACTTTTCTATCTATCAAATATTGCTTTCTGAATATATAGCGATATTTCATAACAAGTACTTAAATCAAATATATAAAAATTTGACTTCTATATTGTGTAAAGTGATTGACGACAATCAATTATTGCGTCTATATATACTGTTTTTTCTTCTATGCAATATACGGCTTTGTATCTTTTTGCAAATATAGCTCGCCTATACTTATTTTTTGGCAGATTTAAGTCTTCTTCAATTTGAAATTGCAAGGGGTTTTCTTTTAGTTTGTCTAATACTGAAGAGAACTCATCTCTGAGAGCTTTTGATGCAGGAACACTTACAAATGAAAGAAATCTAATGTGATTAATGAGCATTTCTGTTGCTTTTCGAGAAACAATGACTTTATACCTCATGTTTGAATTCTGCCTCAGCAATGATTTTGTCCATTTCTTCGAGAATTTTATCTGCTCTAATACCCTTGAAACCATTTTTTCTTTCATCTTCTGCCAATAGAAGATCCGAATATAGACTATTCTGAGATGAAATAGACATGCTTAAAGGTACGGATTGTTCCCTTACAATTTGATGCAAAAGCATATTAATCGTACCATTTAATGTTAATCCTAACTGGTTTAAGATTTCTTCTGCTTGTTTTTTTAAATCACTGTCTGTTCTTAAACTAATTGTAACGCTAGCCATATTATATTCCTCAAAATATTTATAGTCATAATAAATATAATACAATGTCTTTGCATTGCAATAGGATTACTACTCCATTTATTAAATTCAATAAAGCAAGGAATGCACCCTCAAGAGCTGAATCCAAGAGATTGAAATCTCTGACTCCAAAGAAGTAGATGTAATTTCATTCATATACAATGAGAGAATGTATTTCCCCTTATGATGACTCCAAATCTAATCAAGACAGGTTATTAAAATCTTGGGCCTTGAGAGTGATGAAAGTACTGTCAGGCAAAGTCGAAAAGTCAGAAGATGAGAGACGAAGAGCCATATTCATCTTTGCATTCTCGAATATTCTTCTTACACTTATCCGCCCAGCAAAGTTCTCTTTCGTCATATTGTTTTCCAATACTTCCTTCACTTTCTCTTTCACACCTTTGCCGCAAACGTATCCTTCTTTTGAAACAAGGAAGGAGAAATAAGACCAAAGATCATCCAGGGATTGGGAGGGGAAGTGCAGGATATAAGGGATGAAGGAGAAAGGTTCACTACTAGAAGAAAAGTGAGCTTTCATGCTCTTATCACTCGTGGATAATATAATGACCATCTTCCTTTTGTATTCATCCATTAGTCTTATAATGGAGTCAAGGAGAATGTCTTCCTCTTTGTTCTCTTCTTCACTTATCCCTCTTTCTCCCCAATCAATATAGACTACACCGCCTTTGTTTCTTTCTAAGATTTTCTTGATTCGATTGACTGTTTCTTTAGGATACTCAGAGATCACTTCTCCCTTTGTAATAGAATTAAAGCTGTCTTTGACGATAAGCCCGAACTGATTGAGAACTGAAGCATATAGCTCCGCGGTCCTCTCTTTTCCTGTTCCTCTATCGCCGTAGAAGATCATATTGAGAGAAGGAAGCTCCGTTGTAATTTCGTATGAGTATCTTCTCCATTTATTGTAACTCTCTCTATAGAGAGGCTTAATATCTCCTTCCAGTCCCCTTAGCTTTCTCTCTTCCAGGAAGTCATGTTCTCTGATGATGTCATCAATAAGAGTTTTTGCTCCTTCAAATATGGGCTCTTCTTTAAGAGTATCAATAGGGCTGGAGTCCTTCTTTATATAGAAAGAACTAAGAAACGAATCGTCGACCTCTTTATCTGCCTCTTTAAGGCTATCAAATCTATCCAGCTCATAAATATGGTCTTCTAGCTCATTTACATACTCCGCATTGAAGTATCTCTCTATAGAGTTGTCGATTTTATTAAA
>JALFCJ010000303.1 GCA_022771185.1 Spirochaetales bacterium
TTGGTCTGCTGGTGGCCATGGCAGAGTGGAAATACCCGTTCCCATCCCGAACACGGAAGTAAAACGCTCTCGCGCCGATGGTACTGCGGCTCGTCCGCGGGAGAGTAGGTCGCTGCCAGCTTTTTTTATTGCACATATTCAGCTTTAGCTGGAGATTATATATAGTCTCGTTTGAGACAGATTCTTGGATGACCCATTATGGGTTCTCTAATGAATGTTCAGGTGTCCATAGTAGAGTGGAAATACCCGTTCCCATCCCGAACACGGAAGTAAAACGCTCTCACGCCGATGGTACTGCAGTTCGTCTGCGGGAGAGTAGGTAGATGCCTGATTTTTTTTTATTTCTATTTCTCAAAAATGTCCTCTTTTTGCCCATACAAAACATCTATCTTTATGCTAAAATTTAGTTATGGCAGCAGTTAAGTTTCAGAAGCCTGCACTTTTTCGTAAAGATATGGATGCAGTGCTTCAGACTATGGTAGATGAAAAAATAGGTCCAGGAGAAAAAAAGAAACTCTTTGTTAAGTCATTTGCATCCTATTGCAAGAAAAAGGATGGTGTTGCATTACGTTCTTTTATTGATGCTGTGACTATCGCTCTTAAGATTTTGGGGTTATCTGAAGGTGATTATTGTGCCATCAGTGTTCTCTCTCCAGAGATTTACTCTGAAGCTTTCAGACGTTTTGGCATTAAGCCATATCTCGTTGATGTAGACTCTGAAATGATGCCTGATATAGATGCCATAAAAGAGGGGATGGAAAAAGGAGTAAAAGCTTTACTTCTTTTCTATCCATTAGGTCTTCTTCCTTCTTCCGTTAATTCTTTTAAGGAACTTGGGTTACCTATTATTGAGGATATTACTCAAAGTGTAGGCAGTAAGTATGGGGATGTTTATCCTGGTGCCGTGGGTGATATCGTAATAGCAGCCACAGAAGAAGACTCAATAGTCTCAACAGCTGGCGGTGCTGTTCTTCTTTCCGATAGGGAAGATTACATTCCTTTATTAAAAAAAGAGACTTCAGATTATTCTCCATATATTGAGATGGCAGATATGAATGCTGCCCTGGGAATTGTGCAGCTGGAGAAGCTTCCAACAGTAGTACAACGTAGATCAAATATTTGGAGAACCTATCAAGGTGAAGTCCTAAAGCGAAATAGAGTCAAAGTGTTTGGAATTGGAAGTGTTGATTTCGAGATTAATGGATATGGCTTTTCCTGTATTGTAAACGAGCGTCCTGATGATACAATCGCTTTGGCTTTGAAGTATCAAGTGACAGCTAAAAAGACATTCAGTAAGGCAATAGGCGCTAAGTACCAAGATCGTTTTGATAAATTCCCAAAAGCTGTACCAGCATTATCGCGGGCAGTAAGTTTTCCTTTATATCCATTTTTGTCTCAATCTGAAATAGCTACAGTACAGAAAGTGGTGGGGATTCTGAGGTAGGTTATGAGTAGAGTAAAGAAAGTCCTGATTATCGCACCAAGTATCAAGGCAGAGAGTAAAGAAGTCGCTGTAGATATTGAAAAGTATTTAGGTGATAAGAAGATAAGTGTTAATTCAGTTTTTATTGATACAACTGAAGGCACTATGGATATTGGGAACGATATTGATCTCATCATTGCTCTGGGAGGGGATGGAACTGTACTCTATGCAGCACGCTGTGCAGCTCCCTATGGCACTACGGTCCTTCCTGTTAACCTTGGAACATTCGGGTATATTACAGAAATTGAGAAGACTGAGTGGAAAGAGAGCTTAAATGCTTATCTCTCTGGTGCAGATAATGTCTCAAAGCGCTTGATGCTAAAGGTTTCAGTATATAGAGATGGAAAAGAAGTATTTTTCTCTCGTGGCCTTAATGAAGCTGTTATATGCTCTTCCGGTATTGCAAAAGTAATTAACTTAGGACTTAGTATAGACAAGACCTTTGCAGGTAACTTCCGTTCTGATGGTATGATAGTTGCTACTCCTACAGGTAGTACTGGATATTCTCTTGCGTCTGGCGGACCAATATTGGATGCAGAAATGAGAGCATTAATCATTACTCCTATCTGTCCATTTACACTTTCTAACCGTCCTGTTGTAACAGGAGAGAAAGAAATTGTGTTGGAAGTCTTGGAGCATCAGAGAACAGATATTGTTTTGACAGTTGATGGACAGGTTCTCTATGAACTGAAGGAAAATGACAAGATTGTTGTAGAGATGAGTTCAAAGAGACTTAGAATTATTCATTCTACAAAGCGTAACTTTACAGAAGTCATTAGAGATAAGCTCCACTGGGCGGGGGAAATGAGAAATGCTTGAGAGCCTACATGTCAGAAACTATGTACTAATTGATAAGCTTGATCTTGATTTCTCTGATGGTTTTACAGTCATTACAGGTGAAACTGGAAGTGGTAAATCTATAATACTTGGAGCATTGTCTCTATTGTTGGGGCAGAAAGCAGATAAAGAAGCTGTAAGAAATGGCTCTGATATGGCAGAAGTATCGGGGACATTCTCTATAAATAGCCACGATGTAATATCGTGGTGCAGTGACCATGAAATTGATGTAGAAGATAACTCTCTAATACTAAGAAGAGTAATAAGGACAAATGGCAGGTCTACTTATAGTGTAAATGGTACTGCTCTTACAAGAGCCGAGGGTGAAGAGCTTGGTATGCTGCTTGTTGATGTTTCTAGTCAGCATGCACACCAGTCTCTTATGAAGAGCGATGTACTAAGAAAAGTATTGGATGAAGCATCTTCCTCCCTCGATGAGCTAGATAGTTATCGCACTTCATACTCTGAGCTTGTGGCCGCAGAGAATAAGCTAAAAGAAACAAAAGAAATGATGGAACGAAGTAGCGAAGAGGCGGATTACATGAAGTATTGCCTCTCCGAGCTTGATAACGCAGACTTAAAGGTAGGGGAAGAGGAAGAACTGAAAGAGAAGCTAAATCTTCAGGCTTCAAGCGAGTATATTGCTGAGAATCTTTCAAGTGCACAGGATGAACTAAAGAGTGCATCTTCTTCTCTATCAGAAGCATTAAGTTATATGAGGAAGGCGGAAAAGAAGGATCCTTCGTTGTTGGAGTACTCTGAAAGATTAGAGAGTCAGAGTATAGAGACAGAAGATATCCTGGAAAGTATCCGCGATTATCTATCTTCAATGTCATTTAGTGAAACAGATATTGAGATGATGAATCAGAGGATTTCTGTCATCCAGAGAATGAAGCGCAGGTTCGGAGGATCGGTTGAAGCTGCAATAGAACAGAGGGAGAGTTTCAGAGAGAAACTGGAGATGATCTCAGACTCTTCTGATGTTATTTCCTTACTTGAAAAGAAAATAGATAAGCTCTCCAAGGATGTTGAAGTTAAAGCTGCAAAACTCACTTCTTTAAGGAAAAAGGGAGCTGAAGTCTTCTCGAAGCGTATTGAAGAAAAGTTACATAGACTTGGTATGGAGGCGGCTGTCTTTACTATCGCCGTTACTCCACTTTCTGTTCCTGGCCCCTATGGAAAAGATAAAATAGAGTATTTGATCTCAGCTAACAGGGGAGAGAAGACAAGTCTTATACAAGAGACATCAAGCGGTGGTGAACTCTCCCGTCTTATGCTTGCCATGAAGACAAGTATGGAGGGAAGTGGAAGCGTAGATACTATGCTTTTTGATGAAGTTGATGCAGGAATAGGTGGAAAGGTGGCAACATGCGTTGCAAAGGAACTTAAAGATCTTTCACAAACAAAGCAAGTTATTACCATTACTCATCTTTCTCAGATAGCTAGTGAGGCTGATAGGCACTATAAAGTCTACAAAACTGAAGAGAATGGAAGGACAGTAAGCCATATCAAGCTGTTGGAGAATGAAGACAGAGTAAGGGAGATAGCTAGAATACTCAGTGGTGATGAGAGCGAGATATCTCTTGAGCATGCTAGAAAGATGCTTGGTGAATAAGATTTTTATTCATAGTATTTTATCTTTGGGAACCTTTCGTTGTATTACTTGAAAGGTTCTTCTTTTTTTGAAAACATGGATAAATAAAACACTTTGAATGTACTCGCATATTTCTATTGTTTTAGATGAAAGGTTTATCTTCGATTTTTACAAATACTTAAAAAGGAAGATGTAAGCAAATAGAAGGTAATTTCTAAGATAATGGGCTTTATTTTTATATATTTTTTGAAATTATCTTTAAAAAAAAGCATTGATTTTACCAGTTTACGACTTTATCTATTATTACAACTTCACAAAAAATGTAATTTTCCCGTATATTATCATTGGAGGGATTTCTCTATGAATTTTATTTTTATTTCTCCGCAGTTTCCTCATACTTATTGGAATTTCTGCTCTCGTTTAAAAAGAAATGGTGTTAATGTACTTGCAATTGGAGATACTCCATATGATGCATTGTCCAGCCATCTGAAAGAGTCTATCACAGAGTATTATCGTGTCAATAACATGGATAACTACGATGAGATGTATAGAGCTGTTGCTTTTTTTGCATTCAGATATGGCCGCATAGATTGGCTTGAATCAAATAATGAATATTGGCTGGAGCAAGACGCAAAACTTAGGACGGATTTTAATATCACGACAGGAGTAGACTCCAAGAGTATAAAAAAATATAAGTCTAAGTATGAAATGAAGAAGTATTACATTAAGGCTGGTGTCCCTGTTGCTAGAATCCATAAGGTAAGGGATATCAAGAAGGCAAAGAAGTTTATTGAAGAAATCGGTGGATATCCGATTATAGCGAAGCCTGAGTGTGGAGTAGGAGCGGCTCATACTTACAAAATCACAAATGATGCTGAGCTGGAATTCTTCTTTAACGATAAGCCTGAATTAGATTATGTAATGGAAGAATTCATTGACGGCGATATCGTCTCTTACGATGTAATTACAGACTCCAATTGTGAACCTCTTTTTGAGTCTATGACTAATTGGCCACCTTCAATTGCTGATATCGTAAACAATAAGCTTGATTTGGATTATTATACTGCAGCAGACGTTCCAGAAGACTTAAAGACTCTTGGAAGAGCTACTGTAAAAGCCTTTGACGTAAAGTCAAGATTTGTTCACCTTGAATTCTTCCGATTGAAAAAGGCTAAGAAAGGCCTTGGCAAGAAAGGTGATTTCGTAGGTTTGGAGGTCAATATGAGACCAGCTGGAGGATATACTCCTGATATGATGAACTGGGCTCATGCCACAGATGTCTACCAAATCTGGGCTGACATGGTCACTTCTGATAAACGCCTTGTTCCAGATCTTGGAAAGGACCACTACTGTGTTTATGCTTCCCGTAGAGATAACTACACATATAAGCATTCATATGACGAAGTTATGAGTAAGTATAGAGATAAGATAGTCATGGCAGAGCGCCTACCTGCCATTTGGTATGATGCAATGGGCAACTATATGTTTACAGCCCATGCAGACGATGAAAATGCCGCCAAAGAATTTATCGACTATGTAGAGGAGAGAGCATAATGGAAGGAAAGATAAGAACATCATTTTCCACTGTTTTGGGCCGAGATATGACTTACAAGACTTTTGGAAAAAGAGGCGGAAGACTTTGTATTGCATTTGCTCCTCAAAATGGTAGATATTATGATTTTGAAAACTTCGGTATGGTGGATACTATAATGCCCTACATCGAGAGTGGAAAAATCTATCTTGTTCTGGCAGACTCACTGGATGAGATTTCCTGGTCTTCAAAGACATTAGATGGTGCTACCAGAGCCAATAACCAGGAGAAGTGGTATCACTACATCGTAGATGAGCTTTATCCTGCAGCAAAAAGACAGTGTGGAAATAAGGAGAGGGCGATAGTTGTTGGTTGTTCCATGGGTGGATACCATGCAGGTAACTTCTTTTTCCGTCGCCCTGATAAGTTCGGTGCTATGGTTTCCCTTTCAGGAACCTTTAATTCAGACTTATTTTTTGGTTCCTATATGGATAGTACTCTTTATGATAACTGTCCTGCAGCATTCCTAAGAAACATGCCATTAGACCATCCTTGGATAGAGCTTTATAAAAATAGCGATATCATCACATGTTGCGGTCAAGGCGCTTGGGAAGAAGATTTATTGAGAGGAACAAGAGAGCTTGATGAAATACTGAGTAAGATGTGTGTTCCACACTTTTCAGATTATTGGGGATTTGATGTAAACCATGATTGGCCATGGTGGAGAAAACAGCTTCCTTATTTCTTCGATAAGTTCATCATTAAATAAAGTTTCTGGAGAATCTTCTTAGTTATTGAAGTACAAGTTCCCTTTTATCATCGGGAGCTTGTTTTTAAGTCTTAAATCTAGTGATGACAACAAAATAAATGGGACCCTTAGAGTCCCATTTAGTGTTTTATTATGGTGTTTAGCTGAAATTCAGAGTTCTATAGATTTCTTGTGCAGTTTCTAATGAACACTTTATTTCTTTCTTACCAGAGTAATATTTGTATACTTCGTTCTGAAGTTTTCTTAAGTCCGGTTCTTTTCCAACTTCTCTTAAAGTACCTATCACTTTGGATAGAGTGACTGCAACAGCATCGTTCAGTCCATTTTCCTTTACGATACGTAAGAGGGAGTTTACAGACTGGACGACAAGATCATCAAGCATCAACTGCTCGTTTTCTCTTCCATATGCCTGGATAAAGAACATAAGATCCTTGATCAGATCCATTCTCTTCTCATATTCCATATCACATTTAGTCTTTAGTAAGCTTCTTATCCATCTCATGGATACACCGAGGTTTTCTACAAGCCTAGCGTCCATTTCGCCAACTTTGCTGTGGGATAAAAGCATTGCGTACACCTTGAGAGAGTTGATCTGATCTATAAGAGTCTTTTCATCGATAGTCACCATAGCTTCATCTATCCATCTATACGCTTCGTCCAGCACTCTCAATGGGATATCAGAATTAGTGATATGATAAATCTCAGGCTTTAGGCCACTCTGCTTAATCTTTGTAACATAAAGATTAATACCTTTATCGATTGTAAGGGCAGGAAGAATTCTAAATGAGAATTCTTCATCTGTGGAAGTATCGGAGACTGTGATTCTATACTCTTTTCCATCTTCTGTAGCGATATCTTTCAGATAGAACTTTCCATATCTACGCTTCCAATTCTCGCTGGTTGCCATTGATACATTCATATAGAAGTAGACTGCTGCTTCCACGTCACCATCTAGGTCTTTGATCTCTTCCTGAGCAATAAGCATACCATCGCCTTGCTCTCTGATATTTGATTTAGCTTTCTTGAGATCATTAAGGAAAGGAATCATCAGCTCTTCCTGTGTAAACTGCTGGAAAAGAGTTATGGCATGGATGGCATACTTAATATCTTGTCTTGGCTCTATACCGCTGATATCAGAGAAGAACCAACCGCAGGATGTAAATGAAAAGTGCTTATACTTCATTCCTGTCAAAAGATGTGCCAGCTTCTCTGAGTCACTCTTTGAAATATCATATTTTTCAGAGAGTGTTGCGATAAACTTTTTCATTTCAATTCTTCCGCAGAACACATTTCCTGCGTCAGTTAATAGTTCAGAACTGGAAAGCTTACCTTTGAAGATGGAATCTATTTCTCTCGCGAATATGGTGTCGATCTTGTCTCCAAGGTTATTCAGGGCATTTCTTAGGCCTGTGCGCCACTTCTGGTTCCAACCTTCTTCTCCTCCTGTATGGCATCCGCAGTCTTTATACCAACGGGATACTCCATGGGAACAAGACCAACTGGTTCCTCTTCCTTCCTCACCTTTTTTCAGCTCTGCATGCTTAGTTGCTGGATGCTTAGCCATGTAGGAACCATAGTTGTCGAAGATGAAGTCATCTCTCTCGTTTACTTTCCTGATAAGGGCGGCAAGAGCCATATCTCCATATGGTTCATGATGGCCATAGATTTCTCCGTCTGTAGCTGTATGGATAAGAGGAGAATTATCTCTATTCTTGATATCTAGGAGAGAAGAGTAGAGAGTGTCTGCATTTCTCAGGAAGTGTCCGAATGAGATTCCAGAAGCAAGTCCTGGCTCATAGAAGAAGGCAGTGATCTCCTTTCCTCTCTTTCCTGTAAGAATATAAGGCTCTTTGTATGGAGCAGGGTTAGAACCAAGCTCATGCATTAATCCATCTTCCCCTTCCACACTATTACACTGCCAAGGAGACAAGATGATAAACTTGATTCCGGCATCGCTAAGTAAATCTACAACTGTATCATTTACAGCACATTCAGGGAGCCACATTCCTTCAGGATCCCTCTGGAAATGGAATTGGAAATCTTCAATACCCCATGCAATCTGAAGCCTTGCATTTTCTTCTTTATCCAAAGGAAGGATCGTATGATTAAAGCCCTGAGGAATAGCATTGCCGTGACCTAGTCTCTTTATACTCTCTTTATCTGCTTCTCTAAGTCCATCTACTACTTCAGGATGGTTGTTGTCCAGCCAAGAAAGGAGAGTAGGGCCGAAGTTAAAAGAAAGATAAGCATAATTATTTGTGAGACTTATAATTCTTCCTGCATAATCTAAGTATCTAGATGAAAGATTTGCTGCATAACAGCTATCATATATCTTCTCGTTCCAATCCATCCATGGGCTTGCACTTGGCTGTTTGGGGATGATTCCAGTCTTAGGGTTTTCCCTAGGAGGTTGGTAGAAATGTCCATGTAAAATAAGAGATGTTTTGCTCATGCTTTTAATCACTCCATTTTCAATTCTACCATAAATCGGTTTAATTGAAAGAAAAATCGTTCTATTTATACTTCGTTGACTAAAAGGGCCATATTTAGGTAAATTTAAGGTTGGAGAAATTGCAGATGATACTAGTTAATCTTGAGCAGTTGTCTACAGATGAATTGAGAAATCTTTCTGAACAGGAAAAGATTGAAGGTTTTGAAGAACTTAGTCGTGAAGAGCTTATTCAGGAACTAAGTGAGAAGTACGAAGAAGAGTATGCAGCATATGGACTAGATGAAGACAAGAAGTCTGATCTTAATATTAAGTATGTCTCTTCTTTTACAGATTATACTGACAACTCCGAGAATATTACCCAACTACCTGGTGTTGAGGATTTACCTGATCACTACGAAGAGACTTCTATTCACTTGTTAAGTAAGAATTCCGACTGGGGGTATGCCTTCTGGTCCATATCTACATTGGATCAGGAAAAAATTGATGAGAAAAAAGGTGTTCCTTTACTTCTTGTTACTCTTACGAGAAAAGATGGAGATAAGGAGTGCTATGACATCCCTATCAGTGATGAAGATGATGAATGGAATATTGGATTCAGCTATGAAAGTAAATCTATTATAGTTTCACTCTGTGTAGATTATCCTGATGGAAGTAGAGATACTTTGGCTCAGTCTAAGCCTTTGGAAATGTGTTCATCTTATTGGATTGATCATAAAGATAAAATGAAAGAGAACGATTCTCTCTTTAAGATTTATCTGTCTCTTATTACTACAAAGACAGGTGAAATCATTAATAACTCTATTGTCAAAGAGATTGTTTCCGAATATGCAGAAGGAGGTGAAGCATGAACAAGATTAACTTGATGCTTCATGCACATCAGCCCTATGTAAGGCATTTGGAATATGAGAAATTTCTGGAAGAGGATTGGCTTTATGAAGCTTTGAATGAATCCTACATTCCTCTTTTGAGAATGCTTAGAAAGCTTGATGATGATAATATTGATTATCGTTTTTCAATTTGTTTTTCACCTACTCTTGTATCTATGCTTGAAGATGAGCCTTTGCAGGAGAGATTCATCAAGTATTTGGAAAGACATATCGAGCTTGGAGAGAAAGAAGTTCAGAGAACAAAGACAGAGGAAAAAGAATGTCATGAGATGGCTAAGGTCTATCTCAAGGAGACAAAGCTTAACCTGGAGCTCTATCTTAATCTTGATAGAAATATCCTTAAGGAGTTCAGGAGATTATCTGAACTTGGTAAGATTGAGCTTGTTGCTTCTGCAGCTACTCATGCTTTCCTTCCTCTTTATAAAGATTATCCAGGGGCGGTAAATGCCCAGATTGCGGTAGGTATCAGTACACACAAAAGAGTTTTCGGGCAGACTCCTAAGGGATTCTGGCTTCCAGAGTGCGGTTATTATCCAGGTTTGGAAAATCTCTTGGTAGATAACGGTGTGGAGTGGGTACAGCTACCTTCTCAGTCTGTAATAAGCTCTCCAGATAAATCACAGTACGGTGGATATAGACCTATCTTGATGCCAAATGGTTTGAAGGCTGTCGTAAGAGACTGGAATCTTACAAACCTAGTTTGGTCAGATAAGACAGGATATCCTTGTGAC
>JALFCJ010000132.1 GCA_022771185.1 Spirochaetales bacterium
ATTATGGCATAAGAGCCATTTCGGGAAGACTGTACAACACAATATCCTCGGAAGAGTCAAGGCGGAGCTGATGAAGAAGGATAATGTGATTGTTCTCTCAAGAAGTCTTCCCACGACAAAGTTCTGTTCTGGCTGTGGAAAGATAAACCATGTAAAGCTTTGCGATGAGAGTTATAAATGCTCTTGCGGAGTAAATGAAGACAGGGATTATCATGCAGCAAAAAACATGGTCTGGTTCTATGAAAACAATGTAGGTGTGGGACGCACCAAATTTAAGCGCGTGGAGATCCTTGAGGCAATAGATAAGGCGTTTGCAGACTCTGTTGCTATTGGTTCTGTGAAACGCGAAGCTGACACCCTTTAGGGTGGCGGTAGTTCACATAATCTGATAAACTGTTCCATCATGCAGGAATTAAAGAACAATCTATTTTTTGTTGGAATTAAACACTCAGGTAAGACAACCTTTGCGTCTCGTATTGCATCAAGGATCAATGTGGAGTCTTCCGACTCCGATGACTTGATCCTGGAGACTCTTGAAGGCGAAAGCGTACGTGAATACTACAGGAGAGAGGGAAAAGAAGCCTTTATGAGAAAAGAAGTGGAGGCTGTCTCTTCTTATATCTCTTCTCATAACTCCTCACCTTTTATTCTTTCTCTTGGTGGTGGAGCTTCAGACAACTTCCCCCTTCTATCTCTCTTACATGAGAACGGCAAGATAATCTATTTGAAGAGAAACGAAAAAGATATGCTTGAAGTAATACTAAAGCATGGCATTCCTGCATTTTTGGACAAAGATAACCCGAAGCATTCATTCTCTCTTCTTTACGAGAGACGAAATGCAATCTATGAAAAAGAAGCTGACTTCATTATCGATCTTGGTCCATATAGAGATAAAAAAGAAACAGAAGATTTTATTTTCTCTATCCTAAAGGAGAACAACTATGTCCAGTAATACTTTCGGAAAGATATTCTCATTCACCACCTTCGGGGAATCCCATGGAGAGGCCTTGGGTGTAGTAATAGATGGAATGCCGGCTATGGTGAAGGTAGACTACGACCTACTCCTTTCAGACCTGGAAAGAAGAAGGCCTGGACAGAGTTCTCTCTCTACTCAGCGTATGGAGGGCGATAAGCCTGAGATTCTGTCAGGAGTATTTGAAAACAAAACTACAGGTACTCCTATTGCCGTTATAGTGAGAAACACAGACCAGAGAAGTAAAGATTACTCAAATGTCGCACACTCATTCAGGCCTGGTCACGCTGATTATACTTATACAGAAAAATATGGCATACGTGACTATCGTGGAGGCGGAAGATCAAGTGGCAGGGAAACATTAGCCAGAGTAATTGCAGGTGCCTTTGCAAAGATGGCATTAAAGCATTTCGGCGTCACTGTAAACGCAGGTCTCGTGGGAGTAGGAGAAGTAATGGCTGATATAGAGAATTGGGACCCGCCTTTCCTTCCTCCCCTCTATGCTCCCAAAGGTATCTGGGAAGAGAAGATGACAGAGAGAATAGAAGTAGCAAGGAAAGAAGGCGACAGCGTGGGAAGCATAGTCGAATGTAGAATCGACGGAGTACCCACGGGGCTTGGAGAGCCTGCCTTCGATAAGCTTGACGCAGTTCTGGCTCACGCCATGTTCTCGCTGGGAGCTGTAAAGGGCTTTGAAATAGGCTCAGGTTTCTCATCTGCATCCAAGAAAGGCTCAGAGAACAACGACAGAATAAGAATGAATGGCGAGAAGCCTCTATTTGAGACAAACAATGCAGGAGGAATTCTGGGCGGGATCTCAAATGGAGACCAGATTATACTCAAGACATATTTTAAGCCCACACCATCTATCTCTTTCCCTCAGGAAACTATTAGTGATGACAAGAAAGAAATTGAACTTACTATAAAAGGTAGGCACGATCCATGTATCGGAGTCAGAGCTGTCGTGGTTGTGGAGGCAATGGCTGCCACAGTCATTCTAGATTTCCTACTAAGACGAAGGTGTGATAGAATATGATCGACAAGCCCTTAATGGTCCAATCAGATAAGACAATGCTCCTCGATGTACACTCTCCTTCTTTCGAAGAGTGCAGAAACGATATCATAGCATTCGCAGACCTGGTGAAAAGCCCTGAACATATCCATACATACACTCTGTCTCCTTTGACTCTCTGGAACGCTGTATCTTCCGGCTTGGATAGTAACGAGATAATCTCAAGACTTAAAAAATGGTCCAGATATGAAATCGATGAGAGAGTAATATTTTTCATTGAAGATACCGCCTCCCGCTATGGAGAGTTTATTCTTACGGAAGAGGATCAAGACAACCTACGACTCTCTGTCAAAAGAGAGAGATTCTTTCTCACCCTCTTTTCTGAGCCTACGCTAAAAAAATACCTCAGGAAAGGTGACGGCAATTACTTTCTTATCTCAAAACTTGATAGAGGCACAGTAAAAGCAAAGATGGTCAAGATGGGATTTCCTGTTGATGACAGGATTCCATTAAAGAAAGGAAGCAAGTTAGAGTTTGATCTAAAAGATAACGTAGAGATCAGAGACTATCAGAAAGAAAGCGTAGATGCTTTTCTTTCCTCTGGTGGCTATGGAACAATCGTACTACCCTGTGGATCTGGAAAAACTATTGTAGGAATAGAGACAGCTGTAACTCTTAAGACAAACACTCTCATCCTCTGCCCTAATGTCTCCAGTGTTCACCAGTGGATCAGGGAACTTTTGGACAAAACTACTCTCACTCCCGACCAAATCGGAGAGTATTCAGGTGAAACAAAGACTATAAAGCCTGTAACAGTATGTACTTATCAAGTGCTTACCTATAGAACTAAGAACTTCGACAAAGAAGAGATAGAGCCTATTTACCCTCATTTCTCCATATTCTCTGAGAACAACTGGGGGCTGGTAATATATGACGAAGTACATATGCTGCCGGCTCCTGTATTTAGAATTACAGCAGAGCTTCAGTCTATATATAGACTTGGTCTGACAGCAACTCTCATCAGGGAAGACGGAAGAGAAGACGAAGTGTTCTCACTTGTCGGTCCAAAACGTTTCGATACCCCGTGGGCTGAACTGACACAAAAGGGTTTTATTGCCAAAGCCTATTGCCATGAAGTGAGAATTCCTCTTCCTCATACTTTAGAATTGGAGTATGCTCTGGCTCCAAAAAAAGAAAAGTATAGAATCGCAAGCCAAAACCCTTTGAAGATCAAAGTAGCAGAAGCAATACTGAAAAAACATGAAGGAGAATCGATTCTGATCATCGGCCAGTATCTTGAGCAGCTCCAGGTATTCAGAGATCACTTCGGCTACCCTATTATTACAGGTACCACTTCCAATAAGAAGAGGGATGAGCTCTACGACAAGTTCCGTAGCGGAGAAGAAAAAGTAATGATAGTCAGCAAGGTAGCGAACTTTGCTGTGGACTTACCTGATGCTTCGGTGGCCATTGAGATATCAGGGAGCTTCGGCAGCAGGCAGGAAGAAGCCCAGAGACTGGGCAGGATCTTGAGGCCAAAGGCTCGTGACAGTCACTTCTACACTATCGTCACAGAGTATAGCCAGGAAGAAGAGTTTGCATCCAATCGTCAGAAGTTCCTTTCAGAACAAGGTTACTCTTACTCCATTATCAAGGAGGACGTCAGATGAACCTCTCGTCCCTGTACTACGGCGGAGGAGAAGAGAAATTCAAACTCTTTCTTAAGCGTAATGAAGATAGGATTCTCTCTCTACTCCCTTTGTCCATATCCCTTTCCCTTTCGCTTTTCTTCCTCAAAGGGGGAGACTTGGAGAATAGGCGTTTATATGAAGACTTGGGCCTTGTCTCTGGTATATCTGTAACAGAGAGGGGGAAAAGAATTCTATCCGCTTATCCGTTATTTGGCAGTGGCGAGGAAAAGAGAGGCAACTACTCGTCTTCCTTCTTTCCTTTCCTATTCTCATTAATTAGTTCAGGTTGTATATCAAAGCGTTTTGAGAGATTCATCACATCACCCTCCTACACTTCTCTCTTTCCTTGGAGAAAGGAAGAAGATCTGATCAATTCCACTACATATACTATCTCTACTTTGATTAAACTTGGAATAGTAAGAGACAATACATCTTTTTTGAGACTTGACGGCCCTTCTTCTCTGAAATTTATGAAGATGGATGAAATATCCAGGCTCTCTTATATACTCTCGCCCAGTGTCTCCAGCATAGATAGAGAAAAGACCAAGAATTTTATTACTCTCGCTTTTCTGATAAACGGTGTGGAGAAAGAAGATATCGAGAAGAAACTCAATCTTATTAGAGAGATTACAAAGACTTCCATTTCTCTCTCAACTCTCCTTACTTTTGGAATCCTAAACTTTAATGGAGAAACTTATACTTCTTCCCTTATAGAAGAAAACGACGACGAAAAAGGAATTGTCTCTCCAGACCTGACTATTTCCTATAGAGGAAAGGCATCCATTCCTTTGTGGCGCTTTTCTCTTCCATTGAAGGCAGATAGTCTTAACCAATGGAGTATAACAAAGAGAAGCATAAAGTCAGCATTAGACGGTGGAATGAATAAGGATGAGATATGCCTCTATCTCTCATCATTCTCCTCTACTCCTCTTTCTCCCCTCATCGAAGAAAGACTTTCCCTATGGAGCGAGGAGTATGGAAGAATAAAGATTGAAAGAGCTGTAATACTGGAGACTGAGGAGAGGGTCTCAAGGCTAATTAAGATGATTCCTCAGATGCAGGAGTATATAATATCAAATCCATCTGAGAACTTATTTATAATGAATGGAGAGAACGAAGATGAGTGGAGGGAGATACTCTC
>JALFCJ010000029.1 GCA_022771185.1 Spirochaetales bacterium
GAAATATTGAGGACTATTGGCTTGAAGAAGGGAGGAGTAAGGATCGTGGCTTGCCCTAGATGCGGTCGACATACTTTCGATAGCCATGGATTTTTATCAGAAATACAGCATAAACTTTTGACCCTTAATAAAGATATTACAGTTGCTGTTATGGGTTGCTCTGTCAATGGGCCAGGAGAAGCTCATGGTGCAGATTTCGCCGTATGCGGTAATGGAAGAAAGATCTTTGTTTACAGCCATGGAACCTTAGTTTCTTCCCTTACAAGCAAAGAAGAGGCTGAAAAAGAGCTCTTCAGGCTTATTGAAGAAGAATAATTTGGAATTCTTACTTGTTTCTAGATTTCCGGTTTCTTTGTAACACATTTGTATAAATGTGTATTTAATAATCAGATAAATAAGTGGGGATTATCTATTAAGTATTATTCAGTTTTTTCGAGGGAATTGACGCTCTTGATTCTTTGAATATGGATTTAATTGATTTTCCGGGGGTGTTAATTGAAGAAAAAACTGATTGTTTCTCTTGTTATAGTTACAATATTGCTTCTTCTTGCTGGATGTAACAAAGTAAATCAAGATGAAAGCGTGGAAAAAAGGGAAGAGAAGAAAGTAGCTATTACTATGTATCTTTGGGACAAGAATATGACCAAAGCTCTTACCCCCTGGCTTGAAGAAATTTTTCCTGAGTATGATATTAACTTTGTAATAGGTTACAACAACATGGCCTATTACAAAGATATGGCTGAAAAAAGAGGTGAATTGCCAGATATCATTACATGTCGTCGTTTTAGCCTTAACGACGCAGAAGCTCTTTCTGAAAAGTTGATGGATTTCTCTACTTCGGATATTGCTTCTACTTTCTATCCAAGTTACATAGAATATAACAGGGAGCACGATGGAGCCATAAGATGGCTTCCTATGTGTGCTGTTGTAGACGGTCTTGTAGCAAACTTGTCTTTGTTTGAAGAATACGGAATAGAAATACCTAAAGATTATGCTTCCTTTATTGATGCAATAAATAAGTTTGAGGAAAATGGGATCAGAGGTTTTGCAACCGACTACTTCTTCGACTATACATGCCTGGAGATTTTACAAGGTACATCGATTCCTACTCTCACCAGTCTGGATGGAGCTATCTGGAGAAAAGAATATGAGAGTGGAAACATTGATTTAGCAAAAGAAAAGGAAGAAAGTATCTGGCCGGAAGTATTCGCAACTTGCATGAAGTTCATTAAAGATACAAAAGTAAGAGGCGAGGATAATCTCCATAACTTCCAATACTTTGCCAATGAGTTTAAAGAGGGTAGACTCGCCATTTTCAGAGCTACAGCTCATGATGCTGCCGCACTAAAAGAATATGACGGTATGAATACTGCCATGCTTCCATACTTTGGAGTGACAGAGAATGATAACTGGTTATTGACTTATCCTATGTTCCAGGTTGCTGTGAATAGTAAAGTAAATGAAGATCCAGAAAAAGAGAAAGCTGTAATGAATATTCTCTCAGCCATGTTCAGTAAAGAAGGACAAATGAAGGCTGCTTGTGATATAGCTTTTCTTTCATATAACAAGACTGTGGACATAGCACCCACAGAAGTAATGAAGTACATTATTCCTGAAATAGAGAGTAATCATCTATACATGCGCCTTGCATCCACAGAAATGTTCTCTATATCAAAAAATGTTGTACAGAGGATGGTTAATGGAGAAATAGACGAAATAGAGGCTTATAAAGAGTTCTCTTCACTGTTGTCAAGTAAAGATGACTCACTATCAGAAGAAGTTGTGATGGTGCAGGATGAAAGTTATCCTCTCTCATTTGGTGAGAATGGAAACGAAGCCGCCTCCGCAGTCCTTAATACTATTCGCTCTGCAATAGGAAGTGATATCGCCATTTCATATTCAAGCCTTGTTTCTTCTCCGATTTATAAGGGTGAGTATACACTTCAAGAGATAAAATGGATCCTGACTTTTAATAACTCTGTCTACAAAGGTATTTATACAGGGGAAGAGATAAAAGATATTATGAGTTGGCTTATAAATACAAATATAGATGGAGCCAATCCTATAAGACACAAAAACTCAATGCCTGTTACAAGTGGAATGGAGTATGAAATACAAGACAACGGGGACGGAACTTATACTCTCCTTTCTTTGAAAGTAGGTAATGAACCCCTTGTTAGTGAGAAAGAATACTCTTTGGCATTCTTTGGATTGGACTTATACTTGACATCCTATGAATACTGTAACTCTCCTATGCCTCAGTGGCTGGAAGAGAAGAGGAAGGGTGATCTACTTGAACTATCTAACAACGGATATCTGTTGAAAGGAATAAAAGAGAATGGAAGGATTCTTCCTCCTTCTTCTTATGTGACAGTAAATAATTCGGCGGTAAAACCTTAAAATAAAGGGAGTGTTTATATATGTTTAATGACGCTAAAACTGGCATTAATATCGTTTCTGCAATTAGAATTGGTATTGATTACTAAACGGGGGAGTATGAAGAAAATACGTAATATCTTTATTCTTATCCTATGTTCTTTGTTACTCTTCTCATGTAATAAGAAAGAAGAGGAGAAAGTAGCTGCACCCGTCATCGCCATGAGTGAAATAGAAGTTGTAGCGGAAGAAAAGATCAAAGTCTCCGTCTACTGTTATGATGTAGCGCTTCTCAAAGGTTTGACTCCTCTCTTGGAAGAGAGATTTCCTGAAGTTGACTTAGAAGTGATTACTGGTGTCAACGACATCTCTTTCTTGACTATGGTCAATGAGCATGGAGATCTACCTGACATTATGTGTATGAGAAGATTCTCTCTCAACGATGCCAAGTACATCCGTTCAAATCTTATGGACCTTAGCCGTACAGAAGTTGCTGCAACATTCCACTCATCTATTCTTGAACAGAATAGGGATGAAGACGGATCCATTCGCTGGCTCCCGTCATGCGCAGAAGTAGACGGACTATTGGCTGATAGAAAACTATTTGAAGAGAATGGGCTGGAGCTACCTACCAACTACGAAGAGTTTGAGAATGCAATGGAAGTATTCAAAGAAAAAGGCATTACTCCTTTCATCTCTGATTTTAGATACGATTATACTTGTCTCGAGCTATTGCAGGGCGTATCTATTTCTCAGTTGATGACTCTTGAAGGCATTGAGTGGAGACAGAAGTATGAAAGTGAGAAGGAAGGGGAGCATGTCACTTTAGATGAAAATGTATGGCTTTCTGTCTTTGAGAAGTTCTACTCATTCTTGGAAACCACAGGTGTGGATGAAAAGGATGTAGATAACTCTTTTATCGTAGTAAACAACGAGTTCAACTCTAGGAACGCAGCTATAGCCAGAAACACAGCAGCAGCCTGCGCCGGTCTTGCTATCACTAATCCAGAACTAGATCCTGTAATGATTCCTTTCTATGGCGAGACAGAGAATGATAACTGGATTCTCACTTATCCTACATATCAGGTGGCAGTAAGTAAAAAAGTTGAAGAGAACAGCAAGAAAAAGCAGATTGTTCTAGATATGGTATCTTTGATGCTTTCAGAAGAAGGAGAGTTGGCAACAGTACAAGGGGCGCCTCTTTTGTCTTATACAATGACCAACCAACTTGAGCTTTCTCCTGTATTCGACACTATCATGCCTGAAATAGAGAGAAACCACATCTATATGAGACTTGCTTCTCTCGAGTTCTTTAATGCCTCCATGACAGTCGTACAGGGTATTCTTAAGGGTCAGTATCCAACTCCTAGAGATGCTTTTGAAGCTTTTAATGAGCTCTTACTAAAGGATAGCGCCACCGACGACACTATTGTTTATACCTCTGACATCTATGAGCCATATGGCATGACTGAAACTGGAAATAGGGCTGAAAGCTCCACTCTTAATTTGATAAGAGAAGGACTATGGGTAAGCAGTGAAAACAAAAGGTATGCATATACTGAGACTGAGGGATATGAGAAGACAGAGGTGGCAATATCATTCTCAGGCCTGAACGCTACTCCTGTGTTTAAGGATGACTATACCTTATATATGTTGAATAACGTCATCTGTCCAAGAAAGACCGTATATATAATGGATATGACAGGAGCTGAGATAGACCAACTTCTTACAGAACTGATTAATGTAAGAGAAAACGGCAGTAATCCTCTCATTCATGAGAATATGCTTCCTGCAGCATCTGGCTTCTCTTACTCTGTAAAAGATAACGGAGATGGAACATTCCAGTACTGTGGATCAGATCTTAAGAAAGATAGAGTCTATAAAGGCTTATGTATCGGAAATATCACGGTTGTGGTTGATAATACATTTGCAAACGCTCCTATTTCACGCGAATTGAGAGATAAGCTTATTTCAGTAAATCTTCTCGCAAATACGGCAATTAACAATCTTGTCAAACAGGGATATAGCTTTAAACCAGCTACACCATATTTGACATTTCTATAGGTGATATATGTTGAAAAGAGTTCTTTATGTACTTCT
>JALFCJ010000044.1 GCA_022771185.1 Spirochaetales bacterium
TTTTGTTTGTTTGTTGACTTCTTGAGCGTTTCAGCCTCATGAAGAAAAGAAGAAAAACAATAAGGAAGGTGATTTCTTGTATGTTCATGCTATAATCCATGCATAAAATTTCATGCAATTAGAGTTTTGCAATTTCCTCTAGAATTAAAGTATTGTCCTTATCTATATTTAAAAAAATAGGATCTGAAATTTTCTACGTGTTAACCAGTGAATAAGTAGATAGAAAAAGAGAGCGGAACCTCTTAAGATTTGTATGTTATTCACTGCTTCCAAATGAAGTACCAAACCGGAATCTGAGGATAAGCAGACCGCGCAGTATGGATATCTTCATAGAATGTTTGGGCTTTTCCCAGATACCACAAGCCTAATCCATAGATAAAATCTGTGCTCTATCAAGACAGGGTTTTAAGTGTACTCCTCTGAGCTCTGATTATCTTCCCTATGTTGTAACAGCCTGTATATTTTGAGGCGTCAGAGAGAATATGTGTCTAAATGCCTGATGAATGTTTCAGAGAAGGGACTGCGGACCGACGCTAACATCATTTCTCCTTTTGATTTCTGCCAACGTTATCTATAGAATGGAAGTGAATAAAATGATGTATTAGGACTTTACCTTACCTTTTTCAAATCACATCGGCATGAAGATGGGCCAAGTAATATTCAAGGCACATTATATTTAATTATTTATATAATAAGAAATTATCACCCGAACTCTCCGTTACCGGCGGATTGGATGATGTATTCTGTCGTTATCCTTTTGGTTTCTAAGGAATCAATATCCACGATTCTGCCACCTCTGAGACGCTCTCTATCTTCCTCAGGGTTCTTTATTCCATATGCATGGTATCCGACGGAACCACAATACCCGAGGGTAATATTGCAATAAACGCCGTCGAATGTATTATTGTGGTCATGGCCGCAGAAGACTCCTAGGATATCGCCCCGCTCCAAAATAGCAGAGAAAAGGCCTCCATTTACTTCAGAGCATGAAATCTTTTCATTCCATTCCCCTTTCATTTTGGTCTCTTTCGGATTTCTCACTATAGCATTAAACTCATAAAGAGGCTGATGAAAACACATGATAGACGGAATCTTGTGACCATTATTCTTTTCCAGCTGCTTTGAAAGGTTATAGTACCACTGTACCTGTTCAAATCTAATCCAATCAGCATCTGAGCCTGTTGTCAGACGTACTGGAAGAAGGACATCCTTCTCTAAGTTACCTTTATAAGGGAGGGGATTATCCATAATGCTCAAGTCCTGCATGGAATCAAGAGCCCAGATACCAAAGACAACACTACCTTTATCATCCAAAATCGGCAAGAAATAGTTCCCTACTCCTGGGATATTCTCCACTCCCGATCTAGACATACATAGTGGATGACTTTCATAGAGACTTTGCTGGTATTCTTTCGAGAAACGCCAAGTCTTATCATGGTTACCATAGACATGAGCCCAAGGAATACCTCTTTCCTCCATTGGCGACACAATCTGAGAAATCATATCAATGCAATTTCTTTTAGTTGCATGACCCGCAATATTGTCACCATTAAGAAAAACAAAGTCCGGATGAGTACGATCTATCAGACTTCCAATTGCTTTGATGGTCTCCATCCCTGTTTTTGGAGCATGATGAGCATCTGACAATATCAATATCCTGAACTTACCGTCTTTATTGATTCTTAGGTCCATATTTTCCCTCATCCATAACTATAGTAAATCCTGTAGGCAAATAGCCCACAGGATCTTTTGTTTCTAGGCTGAACACCTATCACTTCTTATTTGCATCATACCATGCAGCACGCTCGTTAAGAACATCTTCAAGATGGTTTTCAACAAGCTTTGCATAAGAAGCTTCCCATACCTTCTCGAACTGTCCTTCTGGAGCGCAAATTACTTTAAATGCAAATTCGCAGATAAGAGTCTGTAGACCAGATAGGTATACATCAGTTTCCAGTGTTCCTGGAATTTCAGAGTTATGATAAAGCCTATCTTTGTTACGGAAAAGATCATATCTTTCTCCGAAAAATTCTTTAGGAACATTTGGAGCAGAAGCAGACTGGTTCTTTATATAGTTTTCTCTACCAAAGTCGAAGCTGACTCTGATATTGTTCATGTCGCTTGTCCTTTCTGCGTACCCTAGATCCTGAGCCTGCTGCTTTGTGATAAGGGCATATGGAGCTCCTGTTTCGTCAAGTGCAGCTGCTTCTTCACTCCAAAGTCTGTTGGCGAAAGTGTTTGCATTGTCTTCATTAGACATAAATGCAAGGAATTCCATGATGGCATCCATCTTTCCTGCATCTTCAGCAGACTTGAGGACATATACATATCTATTGACAGAACCAGAAGATGGAGCTAGGTAATCACCATCAGCATTCGGGAGTGTGTCGCAAGGCCAAAGCATAAAGCCTTCTGTGAGACCAAACTGTGTGAAATCTGTTGTATCAGGTGAGTTATAGAGCATAAATGCAACGTTTCCATTTGCACGGGCCTGCTTGAACTTTGTCTCATCGATATCGAGGGCAAAATCATGTGGGATGATTCCATCCAAATAGAACTGGTTCAGCTGCTTGAATCCTTCCTTTGCGCCTGGTCTCAGACAGTTGGTGAAAGATGGTTCATAGATGTAGTTGGTTCTCTCGTCTGCTCTGCTTGTATAAGAAAGGACAAACTGGAAGAAGCATGAACTTGTGACCTTTCCACTGAATGCATATGGAATCATATCCGGATAGTTTTCTTTGACTGCATACAAGAAAGCGATCAACTCATCTCTTGTAGTAGGCATTTCCATACCAAGGGCTTCAACAATGTCTTTTCTGATGTACTGCTCATGAGATCTTATGAAATAACCTGGCATTCCTGGGAGAGCGTAGAGGCCTCCATCGATTGAACACATATCAGTAGGAGTTCCCTTGATCAGTTCCTGATACTCAGGATCAAGTCTATCAAGATATGGAGTGAAATCAACAAGACCACCCTGTGAGCCGTACTGCATGACTCTTTCTCTTCCATTTGTAACAATAACATCTGGAGCTGTTCCTGCTGCGATCATTGTCTCGATTGTAGCATCAGCGCCGCTACGTGGGATGCCGACGAATGTGAGATGAACACCTTTTGGAGCCAGCTGCTCATTAAGCCATCGGGTATCATTATTATCAAGGGTAGAACCTCCGGCAATTGTGGCACCTCTTTCATAAACCATGACAGTAATATCTGTCATACCCTTCGATTCTTCTTTTGCCGCCTGAGCGAATACAAACGAAACTGCAACGATCAGGATACAGAAAAATGCTAATCCTTTTTTCATATTTTCCTCCTATCCGGCGGTGCCGGAATTTAGTTTTTATTCAAAAGTTTTATCGGTCAGTGTATATTCCACTTGCCCATACACAGGATCCAGTACTGAGACTTTTTCGCGTTCATACAAAATTTCACAATCCCTCATCTTCTGGACAAAAGTCTCAAAGTCCATAGTGTCGTCAATTCTCACATACCAGGTATTATCCAGGTCTGGAGACCTTAGCTCATACTTGGATAGGGACTTGGCAGCGGGAATCTGAAAACCATTCTCTGCATGGATATATACATTAATCTTCCCTCTTCTTAGGAATAGGTCTTTATCTTCCAGAATCTCTTTCTGATAGCTCTCTCTGAAACAGATGAGATGGGTAAAATTAACTTCCGCACTATCAGGAAAACGATAAAAGACTACCACGCTCGCCTTATACTCCCTTACATAAGGCGTATATGCATTTCCCGTGAAATACCCTGGCCTTCTTGTACCCAAGACTCTAGCTTCCCCAGGATGGTTAATCCAGAATCTTCCTTCTTCATCACCGACCATAGCATCAAAAAGATGCTCCTGATCTCCATCTTCTTTCCCTTCAAGAGATGAACTGGAGGAACCAATGAAGAAGTCCTTGGTTTTGAATATGTTTATCTTAATCCGGTCATAGCCTTGGACAAACTGCTCTTCAAAGGTTTCACCATCCTTCAATAGTGCAATACTCTGTAGCTCTTTCGGACACTCATATTCAGTGAGTAATGCATAAAGCGTGGGCTTATATCCATAAGGGGCATAGTTTGTCCCCCAGGCGAAGTGGCAGAAAGCGTTGGCCTGGATGTCTGTCGGAGAGAGGACATCGTTGATATAAGCTCTGCCATTTGCACCTAAGAGCATTCCTTTATGGCACTGCATTGCGTAGAACCTGAACGTCATATCCATGGCTCTCTTACAAAGACTCTCTATCTCTCCATTATCAGAGAACTTCATCAGTGTCATGTAGCCAAGCATATCTACAGGAAGATAGTTTACTGAACACCACTCTGTATATCCGTACTCCAATACATGGGAGAACCAGTCCCTTATCATTGAAAGAGCATGTTCCATATGTTCTCTTCCACTCATTCCTGAGTTTGTGAAGATTTCATCAGGAAATAGACGCCCCGCAATATACTCACAGGCATGAAGAGAGAGAGCATGATTTTCCGAGAAGAACCACATGACGTCATTTCCCTTCTCTGTAAACCAGTATCTATATCCCAACATGCACTCTTTAAATTGAGCCATAAGAGACGAGGGAAGAATATCTTTCCCTAGGCAGTACATCCAGATTATCTCAGTAAGCCTGAAATCGGAGCAGTCTGCCCTATTCACTATTCTTTCGATTGAATTCTGTACAGATTTCTTACAGATATCGTAAAGATCAAGGCCCCTTGTCAGGCCGGCAATAAAGAGTGCAGGAGAAGACTTTTTCTTACTGATCAAATCATCTATATACCGCTCTTTTCTTTCTCTCTCTGTGTCTGCAATGTACTCTACAGGCTTTTGTTTCTCAAAACGATAGAACCCTTTCCTGAAAAGTGCGCCTTTGTACGATATATTTGCAATCAGAATATGACCGCTGAAAGTATCTTTAATGTCGAAAAAGCTGTCGTCCTTTTTTAGGGAAATGCTCTGACTGTTACGGCTTTCATCGAGGAATGAAACAGTCAAAGGAAGTGTGAGAGCACAGGAAGAGAACCTAAGAACATCTTCATCCTGCTCCATATCCAAGCTATCGACGAAGCCTCTTATTCCCTCCAGGTCTTCTTCCTTTATATTTGAAGGAATGGTAGTGACAATACTCTTGTCTGATTTATTGCATAGACCGAAACGAACCATAGTATTTCTTTCCCCTAGTTCATTAAGGCCTATTACAAGCTCGTTCTCCCCTCTTTTCACCTTAATAGTGACTTCTTTGACTGTATCATGGTTGACTGCCTCAGATAGAACGCGGAAAGCCTCCTTTCCATCTAACCAAGCCATAATACTTCCATTGGTCACGACTCCAAGGGAAAGAGTAGTATCTTCATCACTCTCAACAATCAGCTTTGAATATACTGTTATATCTGTTGGGTAATACCAGAAACCGGAGAAATCCACCATGTTGGAACCATCTCCGATATTTATCTGGTCATACTCAATACCGACGGGATATGTAGTGTTAAAGAACCTTCCACAATCAAGGAACTGCCTCTTTATCTGAGAAACCTGGTATTTGTTATATAAATCTCTCCAAGCTGTGACGCCTGTGCGGTAGGATGGGAGATGGAGCTCCACCATAGGAGCTACAAATGGTTTCTCAATAGGCTTTGAGCTGACCCAAGTTGTGAAATACTGATCTTTACCTACAATACTTCTCATTCTTTTACGCCTCCTACCATAACTCCTTGCCTGAAATACTTTTGGACAAATGGGTAGATGACAAGAACAGGAATCATAGTGAATACGATACATGCAGCCTTGAAGTTCTCTGCTACAATCTCTCTTGCTGATACATCCATTTCGTCATATGGAATATTTATGGTATCCAGCATCAGCTTGAGCTTATATTGAAGCGTATAGAAGTTTGTATTCTGTACATAGAGAATAATATCACTTACAGAGTTCCAGCGGCTGACGGCATAGAATAGAGAGAGTGTCAATATGGCTGCCTTAGACAGAGGAATGGCAATCATTCTCAGTGTCTGCATCTCTGTGCATCCATCAATATATGCTGCATCAAATAGACTTGAATTTATACTCATGAAAAATGATCTGAGGATAATCAAATTGAATGGTGTAATTGCTGCAGGAATGACAAGAACCCAGAATGTATTGATCAGTTTTAGTTGTTTTATAAGAAGGTAGTTGGGGATCATACCTGCATTGAAATACATGGTTATGGTTATCATCAGCATTATGGCTTTATTACCTGGCAAGTTTCTCTTTGACAGAGGATATGCAGCAAGTATTGTAAGAATCATTGACACTATAGTCTTTACAAGCATCAAAAATACAGAGAACGCAAGGGACCTTAGCATGGACTTATCCCTGAAGACCATATTATAGGCTGAAGTTGTGAAGTCCACAGGCAAGATGCCGACTTTACCCATAGCAATGGCTTCTCTTCCGCTGAATGAAGTTGCGACTATATTAAGTATGGGTAACAAGACAGCAAGAATAATGAGGATAAAGAATAGAGAAAGGACAATCTGGAATGGACTGTATTTTTTATCGTATGTATTTGCCATTAGAAAAGGCCCTCCTCACCAAGTTTTTTCGCAATTTTGTTTACAGACAAAACCAGAACAAGTGCTATTACAGATTGGAAAAGACCCACAGCCGTTGCAAAGTCATAACGACCGGATTGAAGTCCCAACCTATATGTGTAGAGACTGATTACGTCTGATGCTTCCTCAACCAAAACGTTTCTCATGAAGTATGGCTTCTCGAATCCTATGGAGAAAATCCTACCTGTATTCATGATCAGGATTGTAACGATGGTAGGACGAATCTGAGGAAGTGTTACATGCCATATTCTTCTAAATCTTCCTGCACCATCAATATATGCTGCATCATAAAGCTCTTTGTTAATTCCACTGATTGCAGCAAGATATACAATCATTCCATATCCTGTTCCTTCCCAGATACTGGCAAGCCAATACGTAATTCTCCATCCGTTATTGTCTGTCAAAAATGGAATGGGACCACAATTGAAGATACTGGTATAAACGTTGTTTATCACTCCTGTAGGAGCAAAAATCTGGTAGAAAATACTGGAGATGATGACTGTAGACAAAAAGTGAGGGAGATATGTCACCTGTTCCACAACCTTGCTCATTTTCTCATTGGCAAGTTCATTAAGAAGAATTGCTATGATAATGGGGATCGGCCAAGTGAAAACAAGGTCTCCTACTGTCAAAATAAGAGTATTCTTGATGGCTGTGAAGAATCCTGGAGTAGAAAAAAGCTCTTTAAAATACTTTAAGCCCACCCACTTGCTGCCACTTAATCCTTTGAAGATATTATAGTCTTTGAATGCAGCGGATATGCCATACATCGGTCCATACTTGAATACTAGAAAATACGCCACAGGTAGAATAAGCATCAAATACAGGGGAATATATCTTTTTAAAGTCGACCTTTTTGCCATCTTCTTTTCTTTCATCTTTCTTCTTCCTTCAATGCTTCGTCTCCTTCAATGATTGCAATCATCGCCAGCCCCTGACCGTATTGCATGGGTCTAATTGGAATATTTCTGTAGTGATCGAGGTCCTGCCCTACATTCGTTCCATATGAGACATTCTGGACTGTTCCGTTTTCATCTATTTCATCATAAAGAGCATCAAGACCCTTCTTTGCCGAGGGGAGGTAATCGCTACTGATGTATCCCATGCGGACTGCCTTGAATATTCCTGCCAAGAATCCTGCTGTTGCAGATGATTCCAGGTAGCTCTCTTCATCAGTGATGAGAGTGTGCCATAGTCCACTGGGATCCTGGTATTTGACCAAACTTTCTATCTGTATTCTAAGAGCATTGACCAATAGTCTCCTGACGGGTTCACAGGGTTCGACGATATCTAATAACTCTGGAATGAAGACTGTAATCCAACAGTTTCCTCTGCCCCAGAGAGCATTTGCATAATTATCCCTGTTATCAAAACTCCAGGCATGAAACCAAAGACCTGTCTTATTGTCCACCAAATACTTCAGATGAAGAAGAGTCTGATAAACGGCCTCATCAACCCAATCCTGCCTCGAGAAAACCTTTCCTGCCTTTGCAAGAAACAGACATGTCATAAATAAGGTATCGTCCCAAAGATCCCCATGGTTATCGAGTTCAGCGTGCTTATGTTGGATTCCACCTTCGGGGGTACGTGGCATCTCTTTCATTATCCACTGGGCCAAATCCACCATCACTTCTTTCCACTCATCCTTTTTCACCT
>JALFCJ010000098.1 GCA_022771185.1 Spirochaetales bacterium
CAGGAGAAAGTCTATCCATGGCATCTGCAATATCGTTCTCATGATAACCCATGACCTTTTCTTTCAGGGCCATCGGTGAAATGTTACTTTTGATTATTTCTACAAGCTCGCCCACATAATCTGGATGCTGGCCGCTCTGAATCTCCGGATCCATTGTCCTTCACCTCCTATTATAATATGGGAGGCGGATCGTCTTGCTAGCTCTGGTGTCGAATGCGACGGATACCCAGAGGAACTTCGCTGTCTGAACCGCCTAAATTGACTATACTTCCAGTACCGTCGTCCATTCTTTTCTCCTTAAAGTTTTTTTGGCCTGAGCCAAAGAAATATTAACTCTTAACAACTATGGTTTTCCACACTTTTTTCAATTTTTTTAGAAGTGAAGTAGTTTTTTCAACACTAAATAGACAAGAGAATAGTAGGAACATGCTCCCACAAGGTCATTTAGCGTAGTGATAAGTGGTCCTGACGCCACAGCTGGGTCCACTCCGATTCTTTCCATGACAATAGGAATAACGGCCCCTATTGTATTTGAAAGTGTCATTGCGACCACCAGTGAAATGGCTATACACAAGGAAAGAGAGATGGAGTATTGTACTCCGCTTCCACTGCGTAGGTATATATATGGAAATAGGACCAATATGGCACCAAAGCCGAGGATAAGACCTGAAATAAGGCCTGTAGACAACTCTTTCTTTAGCATTGTCAGTTTCTCTTTCCACTTCAATTCTCTTCCAGAGAGTGCCCTTACAGCCACCGCCAAGGTCTGGGTTCCTGAGTTTCCTGTCATATCGAGAATGAGAGACTGGAAAGAGAATACCATCACAAGGCCTAAAGCCAAGGATGAGAGAAAACCTATGGATGAAGATACGATCATTCCTAGGCCCAAAAGTATAAAGAGCCAAGGGAGTCTTGCCTTCATTGATGATAACACTCCTGCGTTTTTGTCTTCTCCTACAGAAGCAAGCTTTCTGTAGTCTTCGGCCATCTCCCTCTCCACTGTATCCATAAGACTCTGTCTTGTCACGGCACCTATGGTCTTTCCCTCTTCGTCGATTACTGGGAATGATGAAAGGTTATAGTCTTTGATCCATTCCAATGTCTTAGATAGCTTTGAAGAGGCTGAAACATATGGAAAAGAGGTAGTCGCCACCTCCGAGAGTATTTTATCTCCAGGTGCGCGGAGAATATCCAGAAGGTCTACTTCTCCATAGAGACCTTCTCCTTCATCGGTGAGAAAAACGGTCCTTATGTTATCTTTACCTTCAGCTTCCTCTCTTATTTTTTCGAAGGCATCACTAATTGTGGTGGATTTATCTAAGAGAATAAAGTCATCTGACATAATGGATCCAACTTCGTCGGGGGAGTATCTCAGACGCTTTTGAAAGCTTTTCCCAGACATTTCCATCACCATGACTCTTTTCTCAGGTTCCAGCAGAGAGAGAAGTTCCGTGGCTTTTTCTTCATCCATTACTGAGATTACTCCGCTCTCTTTCTTTGTGCTCATTTCCAAAAACCACTCTAATGGCGAACCTGATGCTTCAATTATTTCTGCACACTTATCGTCGCTTAGGAGAGTCCAAGCTTTTTTTCTGTCTTCTTCATCCAAACTTGAGATCTTGATAAATAAATCTTCCCTGCTTAGCTCATTGAGTTCATTTTTAAAAGCTAATGGAGAGATAACGACCTTGTTTGCAGGTTTTACCTGCTGTTCTTCTTTTTTCTTTGTCATCTGTTCCTCCTATCCGTCGGAACAGGAACACTATCAGAGTGCGTTCCAGACGGATACTATATGTTTGTTACTACTTCCGGGGTCTCCGTCCATGACGTTTCTCCTTATTTTTTATGTTGACGATAAGATAACACAGTTAGTGAAAGGAAGAAAGATGCAAAGAGTCGTCGTTTTTTAATAAAATAAAGATTTAGCGAATGGAAGTTTTTAATTAATTCTTTATGTTTAAAATATATACAAAAGAATAAGTAAACTACTTTCTAGTTTGCGTTGAATTACATTTTACCATACAATAGACAGTAGTTGACTAAAAAGGAGTCAGTTGTGTTAAAAATAGCCACTTTCAGAAGAGGCGGCGTTCACCCAGATGATATGAAGCGTCTCACAAAAGACAAAGCAGTTGAGAGACTTCCTATCCCTGGTGAGTTATACGTCTCGATGTCTCAGCATCTAGGAGCCCCTGCCACTCCTTTAAAGGTAAAAGGGGACAGGGTAGAAAAGGGAGAAGTGATTGGAAAAGCTTCATCCTTCATTTCTGCAGACGTTCATTCTCCTGTTTCAGGTAGTGTCGTCGATGTAAGGAAAGTCAGATTGGCAACAGGAGCCAATGCAGACACTCTTGTCATTAAGCCCGACGAAGAACAGCCGGATTCTTTCAAAACAGAATATGACTGGAAGAGCCAGTCAAAGGAAGAGATTCAAGCTCTTGTAAAGGAGATGGGCATCGTAGGTATGGGAGGTGCAACATTCCCGACAAGCGTCAAGTTCTCTGTCCCAACAGGAAAAAAGGTGGAGTATCTTGTCATCAATGGTGTAGAGTGCGAACCATATATTACCTGTGATTATCGTTTGATGCTTGAAAACACAGACGATCTCTTGGAAGGCGCCATGATAGCGGCAAAGGCTGTGGATCCAGAAAAAATCGTCATAGGTATCGAGATGAACAAGATGGATGCCGCAGAGAAGCTGGATAAAAGGGCGAAAGAACTTGGTTATCCAATCCAGATCCAGCCTTTGAAGATGAAATATCCTCAGGGAGACGAGAAACAGCTTTTGAAGGCTATTACAGGTAGGGAGATTCCATCAGGGAAGCTTCCTTTGGATATCGGGTGTATCGTCTGCAACACTGCAACTACATACGCTATTTTTGAGGCTGTAAAGTATCATAAGCCGCTTTTTGAGAGAAGAATTACTGTAAGCGGCGAGTGTATCAACGAACCAAAGAATATTCTTGCTCCTATCGGAACACCGTTCTCTGCTCTCATCGAGTACTGCGGCGGAATGAAAGAGGGCGTTTATGAACTTGTCAGCGGCGGTCCTATGATGGGCTTCGATGTCCCTGATGAAAGCGTTCCGATGGTAAAGGGTAGTGGCGGTCTTTTGGCTCTTCCTGACAAGAAGAAAGGCCAGACTTTCCCTTGTGTCTCCTGCGGTAAGTGTGTACAGCACTGCCCGATGGGGCTCATGCCAAACAGGATGTTCAGAAATATTAAGAACGGCAACTATGCCGAAGCAATGGCCTTGGGTCTTATGGACTGCAAAGAGTGCGGATGTTGCTCTTTCTCTTGTCCATCCCACATTGACCTTGTCCAGGGCTTTAAACTTGGAAAGAAGATGGGGAGGAAAAAATAATGCTTACTGTAAGAACAAGTCCACATGACCATGACTCTATCTCCACAGATAAGGCGATGCTCTATGTAGTCATGGCACTCCTTCCATCTGCTCTCTGGGGATGTGTAATGTTTGGCCTTAGGGCTGTATTGGTCCTTTTGGTATCTATTGCTTCATCTCTTTTGACAGAGTGGCTTTTGGGTAAGATAAACAAGGAGAATACTCTATTCGATTACTCAGCTCTCGTTACAGGGCTCTTGATCGGTATGAATATGCCTCCTGCAATCCCTCTTTTGATTCCTGTCCTGGCATCTGTCTTTGCAATCTTTATTGTAAAGTGGACCTTCGGAGGACTGGGATGCAACTGGGCTAACCCTGCAATCGCAGGAAGAGTCTTCGTGTTCTTCTCTTTCTCTTCCTTGATGTCTAAGTTCTCGACACCTTGGGTATTGAAGAGCTCGGCAGAGCTTATCTCCTCCGCTACTCCTCTTAGTGCCCTCAAGATGGAGATCACTTCAGGTTTAAGCTCCGAGGCTATTCTCTCATCTTCCGGCATTCCTACGTCAGGCGTAGCACAAACTCTCTCTTCTTCTCTGGGAATCAATCCATATGTAGTAGATGAGTTCTTTGGCTTTGCCAGTGGATGTATCGGAGAAGTCAGCGCACTATTGCTTCTTGTCGGCGGACTCTTTTTGATTATCAAGAAAGTCATCTCTTGGAGAATACCTTTCTGTTATATTCTTTCTTATGCTCTTTTACAGTGGGTTTTCGGAGGAGTAAGAGGCGGAAACGGACTATGTAGTGGCGAAGTTCTTCTTCCTATTCTCTCTGGCGGTCTTATGCTTGGAGCCTTCTTTATGGCAACAGACTGGGTTACTACACCTACTACTCCTAAGGGAGAGATAATATTTGCCATTGGATGCGGTCTCTTCACATTTATCATCAGATGCTTCGGTTCCTTGGCTGAAGGTGTTTCTCTTGCAATACTGTTGATGAATATGGTTTCTCCTACTATCGACAGATTCTGCAAGGCAAAGAAATTCGGTTATGTAAAACCACCAAAGAAGGAAAAGGGGGCTAAGGCATGAAAAATACAATTGTTACAAGTGTTGTTCTTTTTTTGATCTGTGCTGTATGCGCCGTTCTCTGTGCTTCCGTCAACTATGTTACAGCCCCTCGCATTGAAGAGAATATAAGAATAGCCAACGCTGAGGCTTTGAAGAGCGTTGCCGGAGACTTGGAGATCGGTGAGACGGTTCCTGTAACTGGATTTAGTGGCGTAGAAGAATCTACAGATCTATTTAAAGACGGGAAGAAAGTGGGTACGGCTCTTCTTCTTTCAGGCTCAGGATATGGTGGATCTTTCTCCATCATCGCTTCCTATGATACTAAGGGCGCTTTGATGGGTGCCAAGATGACTGTAGACAGTGAAACTGCAGGTCTTGGAAAGAAAGCTGAAGAGTCTTGGTACATGGATCTATTTAAAGGAATGGGCGTAGATAAACCATTTCCTTCCGCTCCTAAAGATCTTAGTGCAGACGAAACTGCTCTGGTAAGCGGAGCTACTGTCACTTTCAAGGGTGTCACAAAGGCCCTTAAGAACGGAAGTGACTATATCAAGGAGGGCGCAAAATGAAAAACAGCCACTTGAAAGAACTGACTAAAGGTATCTGGAAAGAGAACCCTATATTTGTAATTATGCTTGGTATGTGTCCGACCCTCGCCGTTTCCACCCAGGTATCCAATGCCCTTGGTATGGGACTTGGAGTCGTGTTTGTATTGACACTTTCCAATATATTCATCTCTCTTTTGAAGAAAGTCATCCCTGATTCCATCAGAATCCCTTCATATATCGTCATCATCGCTTCTTTTGTAACAATACTTGAAATGTTGATGCACGCTTATATGCCAAGTCTGTATGATGCCCTTGGAATTTATCTTTCCCTTATTGTCGTTAACTGTGTGATTCTTGGTAGAGCCGAAGCCTTTGCAAACAAAAACAGTGTTCTGGATTCTGCTCTCGACGGTATCGGCATGGGACTTGGTTTCACCCTGGGCCTAACTATCATCGCTCTTATCAGAGAAGTACTTGGAAGCGGAACAATCACACTCTTTGCCATAGGCGGATGGAATGGAGTAATCAGGATACCAGGATTGGCATCTACTCCAATCAGAGTAGTTGGAATGAGTGCCGGCGCCCTTCTTGTCATGGGCCTATTGAAGGCTTTCTTCACATGGAAGGAGAGTAAAAAAGGAGAAGAGAAATGAGCTATATCGGAATTCTTGTCACATATATATTTGTAAACAACTTTATTTTGGTGAAGTTCATGGGTATCTGCCCTTTCATCGGAGTAAGTAAAAACAGCTCCTCTGCCATTGGTATGGGTGTTGCAGTTACATTCGTCACCAGTGTCACAAGTGTTGTCTGTTGGATGGTTTATCATGGGCTATTGGCTCCATTTGGTTTGGAATACTTGAGGACTATCTCTTTTATTCTTGTCATTGCCGCAATGGTTCAGCTTGTAGAGATGGTTATAAGAAAGTTCTCTCCGTCTCTCTATAAGGCTCTTGGTATTTATCTTCCACTTATTACAACTAACTGTGCTGTCCTTGGTATCGCCATCATCAATATTGATTCTGGATATAACCTGTTAGAGTCATTTGTTGCAGGAGCTGCAGCAGGACTTGGATTCACAATGGCCATCATCTTGATGTCAAACATCAGAGAAAAGTTGGAATTGACTCCAGTGAGAAAGAGTTTCAAGGGTGTACCTATTACATTTATCAGCGCAGGAATAATGGCTTTGGCATTCATGGCCTTCGATTCCAGCTTGCTGACAAATCTGGGTCTTGTTTAAGGAGGAAGAGAATACATGAATATTTTATATGCGTTTTTAGTAGTCTCTGTATTGGGACTTCTCCTTGGTGCAGGACTAGCTGTTGCAGATAAACTTTTGAAAGTTAAAAAAGATGAAAAGCTGGAGAAGCTTGAAGCCATAATGCCTGGTGCAAACTGTGGTGGCTGTGGATTTGCAGGATGCTCTGCCTATGCCGCTGCCGTTGCAGAGGGAACAGCAAAGCCTGGTCTTTGTTCCCCGGGGGGCAAGGATCTTGCTGCAAAGATGGGCGAAATAATGGGCGTCAGCGTTGAAGAGACAGAGAGAAAAGTAGCCTTTGTCTTCTGTCAGGGTGGAAAAGACGTTACCCGAGAAGATTACAAGTATCAGGGAATCAAGGACTGTAATGCAGCTTCTCTTCTTTTCCAGGGGCCTAACGGTTGTAAGGAAGGATGCCTTCATATGGGTTCCTGTATGGCTGTTTGCCCTGTAAAGGCTATAAGCTATGACGAGAATGGAGACGTTAAAGTAGACAAAGAAAAGTGTGTCGGTTGTGGCGCCTGCACGAAAGTCTGTCCAAACGGAGTCATTAAGCTTGTTCCTTATAGTGCTGAGTACATCGTCGCCTGCAATAATCATGAACCAGGTGGAAAAGCAAAGAAGAATTGCTCAAAGGCATGTATTGGCTGTAAGATGTGTGTGCTGAAAGTTGAGAATTCTCCATTTACAGTTGAAAACTTCCTCTCTGTAAATGATTATTCCAAGGATCAGACTTCTTGCCCGTTTGCAGCAGAGAAGTGTCCTCAGAAATCTATTGTCAGGAGATAAGATTTGAAACTAGCCTTGGGTTTATATACTCTATTACAGACACCGCCTGCGTCTTTGTTCGATAAGACGCTGACTCTTGTTTATGAGCCTGTACTTTCATATATGTACAATAACCCAGGGCACTTTCTTTCCCTCTATCAATCATCGAATATGATGAAACATATACAGAGGGAAAGGCCTGAATATAGATCGCTGGTGGCGACCCTTTGTAAACGAGGGGAGATAGATCCTTTGACAGGCTCTTGGTCTCAATCTGTCCTCTCTCTTCTTCCTCCAAAAGACAGAGTGTCACAGATAGAGAAGCTTACGTCTTTTATCAGACACGAATATGGTGTTCTTCCTACCACCGCTTTTTTCTACGGGCAGGTTTGGCAGCCACTCTTTATATCTCTTTTAAAGAATGCAGGAATAGATAATGTCGTGATCTCTACATATTCCTCTGGAGACGCCCCTCTATATAGAGACGCCTTCTGGATGAATGAGCTGGGCAGAAAAGAGAAGATTTATCCCATCGATGATGATGTGGCCCGCTTGGTAGAGTCATACAGCAAGGGTGAAATAAAGTATCAGGAATTGAAAGAAAGAGTGCTAAAAAGTCTCTCGGAAGGAGATCATGACAGAACTGTATTTCTTAATATGGATCAGTTGGTGCTTGGAAAAGACAGGGAAGGAGAGGGTGAAAAACCTGGAAACTTAGTAATCGACATACTTTCATCTTTCCCTACGACTCTTATTTCCGATATTCCTGTCCAGACTTCTGGATACCTTCCTCAGGGATGGTATGGAAGAGATGGCCTCAAGTATTCTTTCTCTACTTTTAATGAGCTTTTGGTTTATAACGATAGCTATCGTTACTTGTACAACAGGTACATTACACTTGCTGAAGGTACCCAGTCCAGAACAAACAGGTTATTGAAAAAAGATGTGACTACAGCACTATTTAATGTTGCTACAGGTCCATTGTTTATCCATGACGTCCAGCTTTCTCCTATGCGCTATAGGACGAGACGAGCTTTCTGGGAAAGTATAATCGGTGCTGAAAGCTTCTTTATTGAGTACACTGAAGCTCCTGCATATAGGGAATTGGATTGGGAAGATATACAACGCCCTGATATTGTAATGGCTAATAATTCATATCTTTCCATTATTTCTCCTAAAGGTGCCTCATCTCCTGAATTTGACTATATTCCTCAGAAAATAAATATCTTCGATTCCAGACTTCCTTTGGATAGGAATATTCCTGTGGGGCCGTTAAACAAGTCTTTCTCCGATATCATAAAAATAGGTGATACAGAGTGGAGCACTCAAGACGAAATGTTCTCTTATGAGCCCTTGGATAAGAAAAGAAGTGAAATAGAATTCTTGATGGAGAATGATTCTCTTCCTTTCTTATTGTCCAAAAGATATAAAATGAGGGCTTCTACCTTTATCCTTGATGTCCTTTTGACAAATAACTCCATATCAAAAATAGAAGGAAACTATTCTTTGGTCATTTATCTATCTATGGATGATGCATCCCTTTCAGGCCCGGAGCAACGAATGGACATGGTCGCCAAGGGAGTGGTCAGGGCAAAGACAGTAAAGTATTCATCAAAGATGGAGGATGATCTACAAGTGATATTCTCCAGTACGTCAACTTTTACTCTCACTGAAGAAAATTTGAAGACAAAAGAAATCACAGCTCTAGGAGAAGAAGAATTTGCCCTTGGAAGAAAGATTGTTTTTACTTTCCCTCTTGAAGCGGAGGTGTATGAATCGGTAACCTATAGGTTGGTTATGCGATTACAAGGACAGAAAAAAGAGTAGTCCTTAATAAGTAATATAGGAGAAAAAATATGTTTATTGAAAACAAAGCTCAGTTTGAAGACATAAAAGAAGAAGCCTACAACGTATGGAGGCGTCTTTGAACAGGCGGGGACTGAAAACGAAATAAAGAAAATCGAAGAAGAGACGGCAGCCCCTGATTTTTGGAATAATCCTGAAAACGCTGAAAAGACATTCCAGAAATTAAACTCCCTTAAAGACAGCTACTATCCATGGAAAGAAATCATTGGAGAGATAGATGACCTGGGGGAGCTGATAGATTTATATAAGAGCGAAGAAGACGAAGACTTGAGAATGGAGCTGCAGAATCAGATTACAGCTCTTGAAGAGAAGTTCAGGCCTTTGAAAGTCAAGACTCTTCTGGACGGTAAGTTTGATAAGAACAATCTATACCTTTCTATCCATGCCGGAGCCGGTGGCACTGAAGCCAGCGACTGGGCAAGTATGCTTATGAGAATGTACACCAGGTGGACTGAACGTCATGGCTTTAAATGTGAAGTCTTGGACCTTGAAGAAAACGAAGGTGGAATCAAGAGCGTCACGATGAAGGTCTCCGGCGACTATGCTTTCGGATACCTAAAGGGAGAAGCCGGTGTCCATAGATTGGTAAGAATCAGCCCGTATGATGCAGCAAAGAGAAGACATACATCCTTTGCTTCTGTCTATGCTTCTGCTGAAGTCGATGACGATATAGAAATCGATATCAAGCCTGAAGACTACAGACTCGATACATATAGGGCCGGTGGCGCAGGTGGACAGCATGTCAACAAGACAGACTCTGCCGTTAGAATCACTCACTATGCTACAGGTATTGTAGTTCAGTGTCAGAATGAAAGAAGCCAGTACATGAATAAAGATGTAGCTTTCAAAATGTTGAGGGCCAAGCTTTATGAGTATTATCAGAAAGAGAAGGAAAAGGAAAAGGAAGCCAACGCTATTGCTAAGCAGGATATTGCATGGGGTAGCCAGATCCGCTCCTATGTCTTCCAGCCATATACACTGGTAAAAGATAACAGAACAAACTACAGCACAGGAAATATTCAGGCTGTTATGGATGGTGAAATTGACGACTTTATCGAAAGCTATCTCCATTACGCCAAGGAAAACAATCTTTAATCGAAGATTATTAATATTCTTGGTGTTTATACTGACTCTCTGTCCGTTGGGGGCAGAGAGTTGGCGTTATTCTATATTAGGTGAAAATGATGAATACGTGGCACTCATCGATAGTGTCATATCTCTTATGCCCTATGTAGACAATGTAGATACAGTTGAAAGTGTGAGCCAACGCATAGAAAGAAGCGAAAGAATAAAAACAGAGAAGAAGAAAGCTGAATACTATGAGAAAGAGAATTATACTTCCCTCTCTTCTCTCTCTCAGACTCAGATTACCATTCCGGAACGACTTGAAATAGAGAAAGTGAATACTTCTTTCTCCGATTACTCTTCTTTCCTGAGGACAGGAGATACAGATACTTATGAATATCTACTTACTCAGAATAACCTTGATGCCTTGATATATGTAAAGAGTGAAGGCAAGGGGACGATAAGAGAGATAGAAGTAATATATAACGGAGAGATAATAAGAAAGGCTTTTTATACTACATCTCTCTTTTACTACGAAGAAGAAGCTCTTACCGATTACTTTACTTCTCTTCTTCTTTCCCCAGATCATAACTGGCATCATGTATATGTAGATGTGCCATCTGTATCAATAACAATTGATGGGAATGTTAAAACAACCTCCTCTGACTTAATAGTCTTGAAGAATGGACCTCATACATTCTCTCTTTCAGCTTCCGGGTATTTAGATAATACAGAGACAATTGAGATAGGAGAAGAGAGAGACATAACTCTTACTCTTTCTCCCCTCGATTCTCATCGCCTATACATATCCACACTCCCTTGGAGGTTAGATATGAGAGTGAATGGA
>JALFCJ010000138.1 GCA_022771185.1 Spirochaetales bacterium
ATTCCGAGGGCTAGGGAAAACATCTGCTGAAAATAAGGATCTATCATTCTATCTCTCCTGTTTGTTGTTTTTCTTATCATAACACAGGAGATAACAATTATCTTTTCTTGTACTTCAACCCACTAGAAACAGCGAAAGGCCTATTTTTTAATGAAAAATTCATCTTAAACTACAGATTTTTCATAAGGATTGAAAAAACACCTGAGTAGTTACCAATTCTTTAAAAAATAACTTTTTTATCCTTAAACTCAGTCGAATCAATATACTGAAACAGAAGTTGTCCTTGACAATATGCTAGAGGGCTACCAATGGCAAGAGGAATTGAAAAATTTATTGATCAGTTCAAAGATTACCCAGATCACAAGACACGTTTATTGGAATATCATGTGAGTTTTATCTCAAAACTCTTATTACAGAACGAGCGATTAGTTACATTTACAGTGTCCTTTGTGATATTCTTCTTTCATAATCAAAAGGAGGATTTCATGAAAAAGAGAGCCCTCATCCTTTTAATAACAATATTGACCCTTGTTTTTATCATCTCCTGCAATGATGGTGTATCCCTTCCGAATAACAATTGGCCAAACTTCGAATTTCTTCCTGATACCAGCGAAACCCTTGATAGTTATCTAAAAGACCTTAATAAGATATATGATTCTTTTTCAAAACTAGAAGGAACATATGATGAGCAGACACTCATTGATAAAGCAGATGCTCATACATATCCTGAAATAGGTGTTTTTAATTATATCAGCTCCGTTAAAGAGCTGGGATATGGAATCACGAAATTCAAACCTGGTGAAAAGGTAAAAATACGCATGGGTAGCTCTGCATACCTTGTGGATGATGCATTTGTTGTGACTAGTTCCGGTCTCAATGGCCCGGCATCTGTAATAATGTTGGAGTTCCTATTTGGAGATCCTGTATTAACTGTAAACGAAGAAACATACACATTGGAAGACTTCCCTAGCGCTACAGAGGCTCATATCTCGTCTGCACTTTGGGATAGTGGAAGTAAACAACCTCTTATTCAAAGAGGAGAAGAAGGCTTATATTCCATAAATACAGATACCCCTTCATCAATCCAATCGCTAGAATTCCAGTTTAAAGAGAAAGCAGAGTTCTTCTTTACAAAAGCAGTTTTTTCTAAAGATTCAAATGAGTCCACTATATATAGTTTTGAACAACCAAATGAAGAAGGGAATCTTGAATTCTTCATAGACAAGAATATTGATAATAGAGACTTCGATTCTATCCTTTACTATGTCGCTATGTTATCCAGCAATGGGAAATACTACACAAAAACAATATCCATAGGAATCAATAAGTAAAGTTCTGAGGAGAATATAAAGCGACAAAGCGTTCCATTGAATAGAAAGTAATGGATTAAGCTTTGTCGCATACTTTAAATATACTTCCAAGGGTACTTTCTTTCACAACAAGTACATTAATTGATATACCAATGATATCCATATCTCTCTGTAATATAAATAATTATATAACCATTTCAATTTATTTTGAACTAATACTTCAATACTACTTCAAAACAACTTCAATTACTTCAATTAATTTGAACTTCTGTTTTTCTTAATATAAGACAGCACAGATACCATAGTGCCGTCTTATATTGTTTATTCTTCAATAGCCACAATGAGGAAAGTCTATATTTACAATCATAAGTCTTCCTTTCGGTTCCAATATCTCTCTCATTCCATCTTTATATGTGTTTTCCAACACGATCTTCAGTGGTATGACATCCAAAGAATCAGAGCAGGCAATGTTGTCTTCAATGTCTCTGCAGAGAAAACACATATCAGCGTTATTGTTTATATTTCTCATAAAGAAAGCGATTATTATTTTTGAGTATGAGATTATGTCCAGCGTCTCATCTGTCGTGTTTATAAACTCTACATAACCTTCAACCATTCCATTTCTTTTATATCCGCTTTTCAGACTGTGTTTAGGATAGTTTCTTAGAAAATCGTCGAAATATATCTCTGCTTCTTCGCTGGCTTTCTCTGCTCCAGGCCTTACCATTTGTAATAACAAAGAAAGAAAACCCATATCCTCAGGGGTGTCTTTGATATCACACGCCCTCTCACTAAACCTTTTTGTAATCCAATAATCTTCGTCGATATACATCTCCATTTTTGTCGTAGAAAGATTTCTAACCATTTTATGCCTCCACATATATAACGTGTTTTTGGGTAAAAACTGACAATTCTAATCATTTGTTTGACTTTATAAGTTTTGTTTATTCCTACAATCAATAAATACATTGTCTAATATGCGTGGTGGACTCTATGATGATTTACGTTTAAATTATTAACATCAAAACTAAGGGAGTAATCCCTTATCTAGGAGATAAAAATGCTCGTTGCAGTTTTGCTTTTTGCATTAGGCTTTGTCCTTCTTATTAAAGGTGGAGATTGGTTTGTGGACGGCGCTGTAGGTATCGCCCATAGATATAATATTCCTGAGATTCTTATCGGAGCCACTGTTGTTTCAATTGGAACTACAATTCCTGAAGTCATGGTATCTTCAATGGCTGCAGCTGTAGGCCAGTCTCAGACAGCATACGGCAATGCAATAGGATCTATCATCTGTAATACATCCCTCATTGCGGCCATCACAATGGCATTCAGTCCAACTTCCAGCGTAGATACAAAGAGTTTGAAGACACCTGCAGCTTTCTTTGTCGTTGCAGCATTACTTTACATTGTAATTTCTTACACTACAGGAATATTTACAAGAGTCATCGGTATCATTCTTTTGCTGATGTTCCTCGTGTACATGGTAATCACTTTCCGTCAGGCTCTTTCTGGAAGACTTAAGGTCGATAGTGACGAAGAAGAGGATATCGAAGAGAAAGTAGATGAGAATCCAATGTGGAAAGATATCGTCCTGCTTATTGTAGGAGCAGCGGTAATAGCTGTCGGAGCAAACCTCCTTGTAGACAACGGAAAGATAATCGCCGCAGGTCTTGGTGTTCCAGAGTCAGTAATCGCTCTTACATTCATCGCACTTGGAACTTCTCTTCCTGAGCTTGTCACAGCTATATCGTCTCTTATCAAGGGACACGCTTCCCTTTCTCTTGGAAATATCCTTGGAGCCAACCTATTTAACCTTGTCCTTGTAAGTGGTATGGCTATTACAATCAAGCCATTTGCAGTCCCTGCAGATAAGCTTATCGGGGGAATGAACGCAGCTCTCGTCGTCGATATTCCTATGATGGTATCTGTAATGGCTTTGATGCTTGTTCCAGCATTCATTACAAAGAAACTTAAGAGATGGCAGGGAATTCTATTACTTGTGATGTATGTATCTTACATAGCATTCCAATTCTTCTTCTAATATAAACAAATTGTTATTATATAAATAATTATTTAGTTCAACCCAAAAGAGTCTCATCTATTTTGGGTTGATTTTTTCCTCTAAAACAAATAATATTCCAACGTTGTGTTGCTTATGCGTAAGTCCAAACTACGGGCTTACGCATTTTTTATTTGGAGGTAAAAATGGAAAAAGACAACGAATATCTCTTAAGTGCAAAGATTTCTTCTTTGATAATCAAATACTCAATCCCTTGTGTTGTATCTCTTTTGGTTGCTGCCCTTTATAATATTGTAGATCAACTATTTATAGCAAATGCAGATTATCTAGGCTCTTATGGAAATGCTGCAAATAATGTAGTGTTTCCACTAACTATGGTAGCCTTGGCTATTGCCACTATGATAGGTGACGGATGTTGTACATACTCCAGCATGGCACTGGGAAAGGGAGAGAATAAAGAGGCATCAAAAGCCGTTGGAATGTCTATTTCTCTCCTTCTTATCTCTTCTTTTATAATTACAGCCATTTACCTTTTATTTCCTACAGAGATAATCAAAGCCTTCGGGGGAGATGTAAACAAAGAGACTTTTGAACTAAGTAAAGAATACTTCTTCTGGATTTCTCTTGGTATTCCTTTTTATATGTTTGCACAGGGAGTAAACCCTATAATTCGATCAGATGGAAAGCCGGAAAAGGCACTCTTTGTGCTTCTATCAGGAGCAATAGCCAACATAATTCTTGATCCGATCTTTATTTTCGTTTTTAAGATGGGAATGATGGGAGCTGCAGTCGCCACTGTCGCAGGGCAGATAATATCAGCACTCCTTTCTATTATTTTTACTACAAAAATGAAGACAATGAGCCTTGGTAGATCTTCTTTTGTCATAAAATGGAATAAAACGAAAAGAATACTCTCCTTGGGATTCTCCAGCTTTCTTACGCAAATATCTGTAGTTTTATCAATGGCGGCCGTATTAAACATGCTTAAGATATATGGTGCCAAAGATCCAGTATTCTCACTCCCCCTCTATGCCCATATTCCTGTGGCTGTGGTGGGGATAGTGATGAAGCTGTTTCAGATTGTAATATCAATGTCTATAGGGCTTGCCGCCGGTTCCATCCCTATAGTCGCATACAACAATGGTGCAGGAAAGAAAGA
>JALFCJ010000111.1 GCA_022771185.1 Spirochaetales bacterium
TCTGTGATTACAGACCCGATGGATGCCTTGAAGAAAGGTATCGCAATGGTTCATCAGGAACTTCAGCCTATTCCAGCAAGAACAATCGGTGAAAACATCTTCTTAGGTCGTTATCCTATGAAGAAGGCCTTGGGCTTCATCCCGATGGTAGACCATGCCAAGATGTATGAAGATACAGCCAAGCTTCTGAAGAAAGTCAGAATGGACTTTGATCCGAAGGCTAAGGTCGGTTCTTTGAGTGTATCCCAGATGCAGTCTGTAGAAATTGCAAAAGCCGTCAGCGCCAACTGTAGAGTTCTGATTCTGGACGAGCCTACTTCTTCTTTGACACAGAATGAAGTCGATGCACTCTTTAGAATCATTGAAGACTTGAAGGCTGAAGGTGTTGCCATCGTATACATCTCTCATAAGATGGATGAAATCTTGAGAATAAGTGATGACGTTACAATCATGCGTGACGGTCACTATATCGGAACATGGGAAGCAAAGGAACTCACAACAGATATGATCATTACAAAGATGGTCGGTAGAGAGCTTAAAAATCTCTATCCTATTAGAGAGAATGTTCCTGGAGATGTTGTTTTCAAGGTTGAAGATTTTACCTCCATTAATCCTAAGAGCTTCAGACATGTTAACTTTGAACTGAGAAGGGGTGAAATCCTTGGTGTCGGAGGCCTTGTAGGTGCTCAGAGAACAGAGCTGATGGAAGGCTTGTTTGGTACTCGTTCCCATAGTGCAGGTAAGATTTACTATCAAGGAAAGGAACTGAAGATCAATAGACCGAAAGATGCAATCGACCAAGGAATCGCAATGCTTACAGAAGACAGGCGTGGTTCCGGTATTTTGGGTGTACTGTCTATTGCAGATAACATATCTATTTCAAGTTTGAAGAAATACTTGGACTGGAACATCTGTATTAACTCAAAGAAAGTTGAAAACCTTGTTCAGGAAAATGTTAAGAAGATGGCCATCAAGACTCCTTCTTCCAAGACTCAGATCAAGTCACTTTCAGGTGGAAACCAGCAGAAAGTATTGGTTGGAAGATGGCTTGCAAATAATCCTGACGTCCTTATTCTAGATGAGCCTACAAGAGGTATCGACGTTGGTGCAAAGTATGAAATCTACTGTATCATCGCAGATCTTGCTAAGCAGGGTAAGAGCATTATCATGATCTCTTCTGAAATGGGTGAGCTTATTGGTATGTCAGATAGGATTATGGTTATGTGTGATGGAAGAGTCACAGGATTCGTGGAAGGCAAGGATGCAACACAAGAAAACATCATGGCCCTTGCTACACAGTTTGAATAAGGAGGATAGCAAAAATGGAAAATACAAAGAAAATCACACCTCAGCTTTGGGCCAAAAAAGCTTTGAGCGCTGCAAAATCAAACCCCATCGTCGTTCTTCTGGCAATTGTCAGTATAATTGTCGGATTCTTCGTAGAAAACTTCTTCTCTTGGGGAAACCTTGGTAACCTTATCTCCAATACAGCTATAAGATTTATCATCGCCCTTGGAGTCTCAGGTTGTCTTATCACTAAGGGAACTGACCTTTCGGCAGGAAGACAGGTCGGTCTTGCAGCATGTCTTGCCGGCGCTCTTGTCCAGAGAGGAGATTACACAGGAAGACTATGGAAGGGTGTTCCTGAAATGAGCATGTGGCTAGTATTGTTGATCGTCGTTGCTGTAGGTATCTGTATCGGTCTTATCAACGGTATCATCATAGCTAAGCTTAAGGTTCCTCCATTCATTGCAACTCTTGGTACACAGACAATCATCTACGGTATCTGTCTTGTATTCACAGATGCTCAGCCTATCGGTGGATTCCAGAAGAAGTACATCTCTCTCATCACTGGACGAATAGGATCCACAAAAGGTTTCTATATTCCTTACTTCTTCTTTATTGCACTCTTCTTCGGTGTAATATTCTGGTTCATCTACAACAAGACATGTCATGGAAAGTACATGTATGCAATCGGTGGAAACGAAGTCGCTGCAGAAGTTTCTGGTGTCAACACAACAGCTACCCTGATCAGAATTTATGCAACAGCAGGATTCATGTATGCAGTTGCAGGATACTTGTTGGCTGCTAAGTCCGGTGGATCTTCTGCTTCCATGGGTATGGGATACGAACTCGAAGCAATCGCTGGATGTACAATAGGTGGTGTATCTACAACTGGTGGTATCGGAACTGTATCTGGAATTCTTGTCGGTGTCTTGGTATTCGAACTTTTGAAGATCGTCCTTCAGTTCTTGGGCGTCAACCCATACTACAACTATGTCGTACAGGGTGTCGTCATCGTTGTTGCCGTCGCTCTCGATATCAGAAAGTACATTGCTAAGAAATGACAGATAAAGAGAAAAAGAAGAAAAGATGGCAAAGTATCAAGGAGGGGTGGTACAGTCATGTCCACGTCTCCTTGAAGGCTTTGGATTGGATTATCGGAATCGGTGTCTTTGTACTAATAGTTGTCGTCGTTCTGATAATTCTGGAAGCCAATGGAATCTTCTATCTTTTTGGTAAATAAAGAAATATCCCCTCATCCGAGGGGATAATCAATTATAAGGCAATCAATACATTGCAATTATTTTCTTTAGTTCTTCTACGAATTTATTCTTTAATGATTCAGGAGAAATAATCTCTACGCTTGTTCCACACTGCACTAAGCGTAGAAATAGTTCGATTGAGTTCTCGACTTTGATGTTGCAGATAAGCTCTCCCTTTTCGTTTTCTTTCATCTCTGGTTTTTCATGGACGAGAGTAGAGAAGGAGTTAAGGGCACTCTTTTCTTTTACCTTCAGCACTAAAGGAATCATATCGATGGCGTCGTAAGAGTCATCTTTCTCTTTTTTTGTAAATGGCTTAAGGTTATCTGGGATAGTATAGGTTTCATTTAACATCTGCACAGAGATAATGGATTCGATGTTGAGCGTGATAATATCCTTTGTATGTCTCAGTCTTCCTGTGACAGTCATAGGCTTTCTTCCATCTATACTATCTGAGAATCCTATGAAGTATGGAGCTATTTCTATCTCTTCGTTTCCTGGTGTATTTGTAGTGATCTTTGCAATTCTTCCTGATACCCAGCAGTCTATCAAAACTTCCAACACTTTGTTGTAGGAGGAAGTTTCAATCATACTTTCTTCTATCTTCTTGTCTATTGCATCCGCCAGAACAAAGATATTCTCACTGATTTTGGGGGCATAGGTGCGCATGTTCATTGCTATCTTTCTCAATCCTGAAGCCAGATGAGGATTCTGCATAGAAACAGACGAGGCCAAGGCTTCTGCAGACATATTAAATGCCAGAGATTCATAAACGGAGAGTTCCATAGGGGAGTCGTCATCCCCTTCTTTAATTTTTATCAGATTGTTTTCTTCGTAAATATCGATATGCTGTGACAAATCCTCTACATATCTGGAGATTGTAGATCTATGGACTCCAAGTCTTCTTGCAATCTCAGCTCTTCTCAATCCTTCTGGATGCGATCTGAGTAACAACTCAAGCTGTGCAACCCTCTCTCCTTTCATGTCGTTTCTCCTTTTTTGTCAGTATAACAACAAAAAAATTATATATAAAGCAAAAATGAAACAAACTGCAACAAATTCTTTGTTAAATGCAACATATATTAATCATTGGAAGGTAGTTGTTTGTGAATCGAAAGAAAGAGATAATAGCTCTATGTACGAAGACGAACTAGATAGACTTGAAATAAGAATCAGTTATTTGGAAAAACAGAATGAAGAGTTAAATGAAGTGGTCATAGAGCAGGGCAAGACTATTACTCACTTAATGGTACAGATGGAAGAGATGAAAAAGAAAGTCAAAGACCTAATGGACGTGACGGCTGACGAAAGAGCAAATAGAAAGCCGCCACACTATTGATTTATTTCTCTCCAATATTGATTGAAACAAACTCTCTGGCTTTCTTTTCAAGAAATAGAAAGTCTTCTTCTGTCTTATAAGAAATAGAGACACACTGCTTTCCATATTTTAGTTCAGATCTCTCTTTTTCAATATCTCTTACATAGCTCTCAGAGGAGATGTGAAGTGTAAATCGGGACTTTGTTGCAGATACTCCCACGTACCCGTCTTTCATCTTTTCTCCAAACCACCACATAGGCATAGAAAAGGAAAAACGAAGCTTTAGCTTTGGATACTCGCTCTCCATCAGTTTGATAAAACGAAGGATGTATTCTTTTTCTTTGTCGCCTAATGATGATATATATTCTGAGAGGGAAGAGAAACTCATATTGAGTCTCTCCTTCTCCATCTTGTTATTGCATGGAAAACCACCTCGTCGTTTCCATCTGAATCTTTATGAAGTATCTTGGTGTAATACTCTTCAGATCCTTCTTTTTTCTTTGTAACGACTTTTATCTCGTCTCCCCAATGACACTGCTTCTTCCACTCTACATCAAAGAATTCAGGTAGATACTGGTCTAGGTACTCATGAGGAAAAGACTCCATAAGCCAGTTGATATATACAATGTTGTTGACGTGCCTGTTATAGTCTGTGTCGTAATAGTTTACCCTCACTAAGTAAGGCTCAGTTTCTGAGATTGTATATTCCTCTTCTTGAGGGAACTTTGGAAGAGCAGGGTCGAAGTGCCTGACGCTTGGATCTGCATAGACCAGTCTATCATTTACATAGCTAGGCCTCTCAGGTCGGTTCTTCACCATATCCATTATCACCCAAAGGTTTTTGGAGTTGAAAAGGAGTTCTCCCGTCTTCTTGTCTCTTGCTTCGACGTATCTGGGACAGTATAGCCTATAACCCTCTTGGCACCATGTCTCTATATCGTATTCGTCACACCAAGAAGCATATTTTGAGATAGTCATCTGGGTTCGGAGAATCATCCAGGTTTTTCCTTCCTTGTCCAGCATGTCCTTGAGTCCGGCACCTTTAAGGGTAGCATGTACTCCCGCTACTTCCTGGCTTATACCAAAGTATTTCTGTGGCTTTACGGTGTAGAAGCCATCTGTGTCGGTACTCTGAAAATAAGATGAGTCTCTTCCAATATTATCTGGGCCGATAATTAGCATTTCTCCTCCGCTTTATACATTCTTATCATACTTCGTCCATACTTGCGTTTATCACAAAGAGAGAAGCCGTCCAGCTCTTCAGGCCACTCTTTTTCTTCTTCCACAGGGTAGTGGATAATGAATAATCCCCCTGGCTTTACTGTGTGATGGACTGCGATATTTTTTAATAGATTTACTTTTCCTTCCATTGGAAATGGAGGGTCTGCATAGACTATGTCATAGCTATAGAGTGTAGAGAGGATATATCTCTCGGCATCCATTACAAAGAGTTTCTTCTCTTCTTCAACAAAGGAGAGATTCTTCTCAATGGTGGCTTTCTTTCCTCTATCCATCTCAACAAGGTGAATGGGACTGGCGCCTCTACTTGCAGCCTCAATGGCAACACAGCCTGAGCCAGAAAAAAGATCGAGAAAAGAGCAACCTGTGAGATCCCCGAGAATTGAGAAGAGGGATTCTCTCATTCTATCCATGGCCGGTCTTATTACCCCTGGAGGGCAGACTACATTCCTTCTACAATATTTTCCTCCGGTGATTCTCACGCTTCCTCCTCAGGCCAAAGTCCGATTTCAGGAGCGACTTTTGTCATTCCTTTAATGGTCATATCTATGATAAATGGAATTTCTTCTCCCAATAGTGCTGCGCCTTTTTCAATAATCTCTCTATTTACTCCTGCGGCAAAGCCTTTGCTGGACCACTTTTTCTTTACGCTCTTAACTGAGATTCCTTTCATTTTCTCCGGCCTCATAAGAGCTGTAGCTGTAACGAGACCTGTCAGCTCATCGATAGTAAAGAGAACTTTCTCCATCTTCTTCACTGGCTCTACGTCAACACAGATGGACCAGCCATGGGAACATACAGCGTGTATGAAATCATCATCAGCCCCGATTTCCTTCAGTAGCTCGGGAGCTTTCTTGCAGTGGATTTCAGGGAACTTTTCCCAGTCGATATCATGCAATAGGCCAACAAGTCCCCAATATTCCGTGTCTTCTGAGTAATAAGAGGCGAACTCCCTCATTACAGCCTCTACAGAGAGGGCATGGTGCCAAAGGCTCTCACTCTCATTATATTTATGCCATAATTCTACAGCAGTATTTCTGTCGAACATATATTTTCCTCTTGAATTATTCTCTACAATAATAGGAAAAATGTCACTCTCTTTTAAGGTAATAGAAAAACATACATTTGTTGTTTTTGTGGAGTTTAGTCTCTCTTCATTTTTTCCAAAGCATTTCTCAAGCCAGCGTTGACTCCACTAATAAGGCCTTTGTCTTCATTTAATATTCTTTCAGCTTCATTTCTTGCGTCTTCCAGAATATCTTGGTCTTCTGTTATCGAAGCGAACTTAAGTTTCAAGAATCCTGACTGCTTGTTACCAGACATCTCACCAGGTCCTCTTATCTCCAAGTCTTTTTCTGCTATTAAGAAACCATCATTCGTTTCACGCATGACCTTCAGTCTCTCTTTACCGTCCTCAGATAGATTGGGTTCGAAGACAAGGAAACAATATGACTGCAAGTCTGATCTTCCTACTCTTCCCCTCAGCTGGTGGAGGGCTGCCAAGCCAAAGCGTTCAGCGTGCTCGATAACCATACATGTTGCGTCAGGAATATCGATACCTACTTCTACTACGCTTGTTGAAACAAGGTATAGAAGCTTTTTCTCTCTGAAGTCTCTGAGTATTCTTATTTTCTCTTCTTCGTCGAGCTTTGAGTGGATTAAGGCTGAAGGTACTCCTGGGTATTTTTTCTGGAGAAATGAATACATAGTAGTGACATCCCTTAGGTCAGAGTCGCCTTCATCATCGATTCTTGGATAAACAAAATAAGCTTGGTGCCCTCTCTGAAACTCCACTCCCACTGCCTCATACATTCTGTCTCTGTTCTGCGACGATACAGTATGAGTCTTGATGGGCTTTCTTCCTTTAGGCATGGAACGGATTATAGAAGTGTCCATGTCAGCAAAGACTGTCATTGCAAGAGTTCTTGGAATAGGAGTTGCAGTCATCATCAATACATGTGGTGTCTCTCCCTTTCTAGTCAAAGCTTCTCTTTGTTCCACGCCGAATCTATGCTGTTCGTCTATGATTACATATTTGAGGTTTTTAAATACTACATCAGAAGAGAAGAGAGCGTGTGTCCCTATAGCCAGGTCCACTTCTCCTTCCCTCAATGCCTTCAGTAGCAGATTTCTTCCTTTGCCCTTTACTTCGCCTGTGACAAAGGCAATCCTTACTCCAAGGGGGGAAAGAAGCTCCGACGCCTTCTCGGCGTGCTGACGAGCCAGTAGTTCTGTAGGAGCCATAAATGCAACCTGCCCGCCTTTCTCAATAATAGAAAGGGCACTGATCCAGGCCACAAGCGTCTTTCCCGCTCCTACATCTCCCTGCAGCAGTCTATACATAGGAGGAGTGGAAGATAAGTCTTCTCTTATTTCATCTATAGCTTTGTCTTGATCAGGAGTGAGAGAGAAGGGGAGAGACGAGATAAAAGCTTTCTCTAATTTAGATGGCTTAGCCTTCTTTATTGCTTTCTTACCTTTTTTTTCTCTTAGTATCGATAACTCCAAAAGAAGGAGCTCTGTAAAAGCGAGGGTCCTTCTTCCTTTTTCAATCTCTGTCTCATTCTTTGGCCAGTGGACGAAATTAAAAGCATCAGTTCTTGATACAAGTTTATTTCTATCTATTGTCTCTTGGGGGAGAATCTCATCAAAGGGAGAAAGAGAGACAAGAGCGAAGCGAGTTGCGTCTCTTACATTTTTTTGTTTTAGGTTCCCGCTTAAAGGATAGAGGGGGAGGATTTTTCCGATCCCGCACTCTTCTTTTGTCTTCTTTATTTCAAAGCGTGAAGTAGAGTACTGGCCTTTATATTTCTGCACAGTGGCATTGAGGTACCAAGATGAATCGATTTTAAGTTGGTTCTTCAAAAAAGGTCTATTGAAGCAAAGGAGCGTTATTCTTTCTCCGTCGTCGTCTTCAGCATTCACTTTCAGTGTCATACCCATTTTGGGAGAGGGGAAAGTTTCATGGGAGAGTATTGTTATTCGACAGTTGACGCTGGGGTCGATGGAGGTGGCGTCATTCATTCTTCTTTCTTTTCTTCTGTCGTCGTAACCACGAGGTAACAACTCTACAGCATCCATCAGTGTGGATACTCCCAGCTTTTCAAACTCTCCTTTCAGTGCCTTTCCCACTCCGGGGACTTTAGTGATGCTTTCGTCCATATTATAGAGGTATTCTCAATACTATGGTTCCAAGCCATGCCACAAGATACTTGACCATGAACCAGACAACAAGAACCAGACCCAGGGATATGAGGCTTACAGCCCTCTCGCTAAGGATTCTTCTCTTTGCAAAACTTCTTACAAAATCAGTGACAGGCCTTGCTGCGCTTCCAATTCCATCTGCCATTCCCAACATCTGAGGGTTACGTGAGAAAGATGCTATCGTCTTGAACACAAGGGCAAAGAAGAGGATCCAGAAATAAATAGAGAGGCCATAGTTCCAAAAAGCATACAAAAACACATATAAGAACATGGAGAGGGTGATAGTTCCATAGTATCCATAGTATTGGAGGATACTCTCCACAACTGATAATACTCCGATGGCGATGATAGGAGAGAAGTCAAGTCTTCCTATTACACTCTTCTTGCTCTGGAAGGCGCTCAAATAAGGGTCGACTACACGTCCGATCCAATAGATCCAGTTCTGACGTGAAGGACGAGGAAAAATCCAGGAGAATATGATTCTAACCCAGATGAGAATAGAATATGCGTTTAAAAGCCTTGCAAGAAACAGCGAAAGCTTCATTAATATTACATTATTTACCATTTTAGGCGCCTCCAAAGAAAAAGTTAGCTTACCCAGACCTTTTCGACAACATCCAACTCCATCAAACTATTGTAGAGATTTTGTGAATACTGGACGCTGCTTGTGCTTTTTAGTTTCAGTTCTTCCTCAGGTAGATCGCTGATAAAGAGAGAAACAGGTACACCGCCTTCGTTCTGTATCATTACTTCCATCAAGCTTGTCAGGGTCTTTCTGTTTATATCCACGTTTGCTTTTATCTTTATGTTGACTCTCTGTACCGCCAATGGCTCAAGCTCCGTTGGAGCTACGATATCGGAGATGACAAAGCTAAGTTTGTCGTCCCGCTTATCGAACCTGCCTTTAAAGCCATAGATTCCATCTACTTCAGTCTTGCCCTCTATCTTTTCATAGACTTTTGTAAATACAGCGGCCTCCACATCTCCGTCCTGGGTCTGTATAGTCAGGAAGAGAAGCTTTCCTCCGCTCTTTTTACTTATGACCACCTTCTGTGCAATGATCTGTCCTATGATCTGGGTATCTTGGCCAAGAATAATAGTATCGGGATCAGAAACATTTACTTTTACACATTCTTTAATTTCTTTCTCGTAACTATCCAAAGGATGACCTGAGATATAGAAACCTAAGAGTTCCTTCTCCATCTTCAGCTTCTCCAAGAATGGAAGAGGATCTGCACTCTTCATTTCAAACTCTCCCAGCATATCCTCTTCTTCTCCGCCAAAGAGTGAAAGCTGACCGAAGGCAGACTGTGATTTCTGGGCTTTGTCGAAGCGGAAAGCTTCGTCAAGGTTAGCAAGAAGTACTGCCCTGTCTGTGCCAAGTTCATCGAAGCAACCTGCCTTGATGAGACACTCCACGAGTCTGGAATTGAGAGTGGTCTCTCCCTGACGGGACAAGAAGTCCATAAATGACTTATATGGTCCGTTCTTCTCTCGTTCTGCGATTATGGAGTCTACTACGTTGGCTCCTACATTCTTAATAGCTGCTAGTCCATATAGGATTTCACCGTTATCTACAGAGAACTGTGTCTCGGATCTATTAATTGAAGGAGGGACTACTCTGATTCCATATTTCGGAGCAAGGTTCAAGTATTCTTTGAACTTGTCCGGGCTGTTCATTTCGTTTGTCAAGTTTGCAGCCAGGAATTCAGTGTTGTAGTTTGCCTTGAGGTATGCCGTCTGATAAGCGACGATGGAGTATGCAACGGCATGGGACTTATTGAATCCATATCCTGCAAACGGCTCCAGCATGTGGAATATTTCTTCAGCGTGCTCTTCAGTATATCCTTTCTTGACAGCTCCGGCCTTGAACTTTACAAGCTCCTTTGCCAGTGCCTCTACCTTCTTCTTACCCATGATTCTTCTCAGGATATCTGCTTCACCGAGAGTATATCCTGCGATGATCTGAGCTGTCTGCATTACTTGTTCCTGATAGACGATGACTCCATATGTAGTCTTTAGTATAGGTTCCAAGGCAGGGTCAGGGTATGTAATAGGTGTCCTTCCCCACTTGGAGTCGATGTACTTTGGAATAAACTGCATAGGACCTGGTCTATAGAGAGCGTTGAGAGCAACCAGCTCTTCTATGGTGCTTGGCTGAGCCTGCTTTAGAATATCCTGCATACCTGCTGATTCGAACTGGAAGACATAAGCCGAGTCTCCACGGCAAAGCATGTCGAAAGTATTCTTATCTGTATCGCTGATTTTATTCAGGTCAAAATCAGGTTCCCTTTTGTGTATCAAATCTACAGCGTGCTTTAAGAGAGTAAGAGTCTTGAGACCCAAGAAGTCCATCTTTACTAGTCCGCACTCTTCGATCTGAAGCATGGTGTACTGGCTTGCGAGACCTCCGCTTTTCTGGTCAGGTACACAGAGAGGAACATATTTATCCAGTGGCTCTCTTCCGATGACTACACCGGCGGCATGTAAAGATGTGTGCCTGTTAAGGCCTTCCAAGCGGATTGCCGTATCGAAAAGTTCTTCATAGATTCCGCCTCTGTCCCTTACATCCTGAAGTTTTTTCTCAAACTTCAAGGCATCGGGAAGGTGCCATTTCTTCATTCCTGGGATCTCGTCAGGAACCAAAGCTGTAATCTTATTTGATTCATCGAAAGGAATATCAAGGACTCTACATACATCCTTTACTACTGCCTTCGGTTTCAGAGTACCGAATGTGGTGATCTGTCCTACAGAATCGTGGCCATAGTGCTCCGTGACATAGTCGATTACTTCTCCTCTTCTTTCGAAGCAGAAGTCAACGTCAAAGTCAGGGAGCGAGACACGTTCTGGGTTCAAGAATCTTTCGAAAAGAAGGTTATATTTAATAGGGTCTACATCTGTAATGGTAGTTGTGTAGGCAACAAGAGAGCCGGCGCCTGATCCTCTTCCAGGGCCTACTGGAATATCGTGGGTCTTTGCCCAGTGAATATAGTCTCTGACGATCAAGAAGTAAGCAGGGAAGTCCATCTTTATTATGATGTCCAATTCATACTGGAGGCGCTGTTTAAGCTTTTCCAGTTCCTCTCCCTCTGCATTCGGATACCTTGTCTTCAAACCTTCGTAAGAAAGGGCAGTAAGATACTCTGCATCGTCTTTATACTGAGGTGGAATCTGACACTTAGGAAGGACAGGGCCCGGGAAGTTGATTGTAAGTTGGCAGCGTTCCGCTATTTTCCCTGTATTCTCAATAGCTTCCGGGAAGTCTTTGAAAAGCTCCTCCATCTCCTCCGGGGATCTGAAGTAGAACTCTCCCTCTTTATATCTCATTCTGTTCTTATCTGTTTTCTTAGATTGGGTTCCTATGCAGATAAGAGTGTCATGGGCATTCCAGTCGCTTTTATCTATGTAGTGGATATCGTTGGTACAGACGAGAGGAACATCCATCTCTTTAGATAATTTCGGCATTTCTCTTAGAACAATCTGTTCTTCTTCAAGTCCATGGTTCTGGATCTCTAAGTAGTATCTGTCGCCGAATAGATTCTTGAACCATTGAATTCTTTCTTTGGCTTCGGCTATTTTTCCTCCTAGAATAAGGCGTGGGATTTCTCCTGAGACGCATGCTGAGAGACAGATTAGATCCTCGCTATGAGACAAGAGACTCTCATCGTCGATTCTCGGTTTATAGTAATAACCTTCCTTCCAGGCAATGGAGTTTAATTCCATAAGATTGTGATAGCCTTTGTCTGACATGGCTATAAGGATCAAATGGTAATATTTTGCAGATGGATCTTTTACATGCCTATCGTGGGTGTAGTAAAACTCACATCCCACCAAAGGGTTTATGCCATTGTCTTTGCATGCTTTATAGAAAGTAACGGCGCCATACATGTTTCCATGGTCTGTAAGTGCCAATGCATTCATGCCATATTCCTTGCATTTTGCTATGTAGCGGGGAATAGAAGCTGCAGAGTCAAGGAGTGAAAAGTCGCTGTGGTTGTGTAGATGAACAAAATTACTCAATATTATTTCCTCAAATTAGCCCTGTTCTATTGAAGATGGGGCGAGAACCTTTGCGTTGATGCCATTGATCATGTCTTCAAGAATATTATTAAGTCTTCGTTTCTGAAGATTTGTAATATTAGGCGTGACGGCATTAATAAAGGTATAGATTATCTGTAATAACTGTGAGAACTCCTCTTCTGAGAGAGGGAAGTGCAGCTGCATAAGAATGTTATCAAGATCTTTCGAGTAGACAATACCCTTAGTGGGGAAGGTTATGGCAAAGTGAGGATTGATGAGAGTATCCATCTGTCCCTCTCTTGCCGTGAACGCCACTGCAACAGCATTGTCTGGGTCGTCGATATATGATCCTTCTTCTTTGAAATATGAATAATCAGAGGAGAGAAGGGAGACTCTTACTCTTGTAATGAGACTTCTTGGAGGGAGGGTCACCATTCCATCCTTTGATTCGTTGAGCATCAAAGAAATAGGAATCCATCTGGATTTTACAGTCTTCTTTCTTACGCTTCTTACTTCTGCGTTGGCCCCCAGAGTAATGAGGGTGCCAGGGAGAGTAGTCATAGGATTTCTGGCAGCTATGGCTCCCCCGAAGGTTGCACGACCTGTAATGAGGGGGCTGCCTATGGCAAGGATATTAGATTTCAGAACCTCAGGAATATAGTTCCTGTGGTTTTTCAAAATACTATCCAATGTAACGGTAGCTCCGATTTCGATCATTCTATCGTTTCTTGTGATTTTCTTCAGTTCCTCGATACCCTTAAGATATACAATCTCCGAGTCAGTACTTCTCGAAGGGTAAGACTTCGGCCGTGTCATTATATTGGTACCCCCGGCCCAAATCTGTACATTTGGGTATCTGAGTACTGTCTGGCTATATTCAGCCAAGTTTTCTGGAGTATGGATAGAAGGGGAGTTAAGACCTTCGTACATTTCTCTTCCTCCTTATGTCCAAAGCTTTTGTAACAACGTTTACTTCGTCTGCCGTCTCCATGCAGTTACATTTGACCACACTCATTGTCCTCTTTATTTCATCTGGGGTAGTTTCCTCTGAAGAAATAAGGGACTCGAAAATAAGAGAGCGGGAGGCATAACAATCTTTACAGGGTTCCACCCCTGCCATTTCATAAGCTTTGGCTATATCCTTCATGTTCCTGGTCTTTTGGAACTGGTCGAAGGTGATGATATTTCTTCCTTTTAGTTCAAATGCCGGCACCATGCATGACAGTTCTGCTTTTCCGTCTATGAGTACTGCGCATAAGCCGCACATTCTTCCTTTGCAGTGTGCGTTATTACTTTGGTTATCAAGATTCTCCTGAAGAATCAGGGATAGTGGCTTATTTGAGTTGAGGGAGAGGGTAAGGGTCTTACCGTCAACAGTGCAGTCTATCTTCATTACTCGTCTCCTCCTAAATATCTTTCTGTCGCTTTGTCGCCGAAAGGCATTTTTACTCCGCTCTTTTGTCCTGTGGCCTGCCATATGGCTGAAGCAAGGGCTGATGTCACCAATGATATTACCAAATTCTCCACAGAGGAGTATGTTCCTACATCTTTTCTTTCTGAAGAGTATTTTACTCTGATGTTGAAATTGCTAGACAACTTTACGCCAAGGCTTTCAAAGGCTACAAGAGCTATACTCTTTATTTGTGTATCGATTCCCTTTACTTGAGGAAGAGCGACAGCTGTATCGATCCAGACATTCGTCACTTCAGGAATCAAAGAAGTTTTCGGCACCACCACTTCCACAACTGCCGTTCCAAATCCTGAATACTCGAATTCGCAAGGAAGTGCCAAATTCTGTGAGTTGAACCTTAAAGTTATAGGAAGCTCTGCGTCTTCTTTTCTTGCCAGCTGGGAAAGCTTCATTGTGGCTTTCATTAACTGCGTAAGGAAAATAGAAGAATAAGAGGAGAGGATGTCAGGACCACTATCAGGAGCCTTCTGTGCCCCTTCTATGAATAGCACCAGTTCCGATTGGTCTGTAGTGGAGAAAGTCCTACCCAAGATATCCTTTAAAGTCCTGTCTCCAGAGAGAGACTGAGGAAAATATCCTGATACTGTTACATTCTTCTTTGTTGTATATGACAGCTGTGCCATAAATTGGTTCTCTTTTGCAGTGGTTGTAGAAAAACCAGCTGTCGAAAGGCCCGAAGATAGCCCGATGCCATATAAATAGCCTTGAAGGCCAAACTGTCCTGAGTGTAGTGCGGAAGATGACCACTTTCTATCGAAATCGGAATCTTTTGTTATTCCTCTTACTTTCTCTTCAAGGTCTGTCAGATCATGGCGAGGTGCCCAGTCAGTGAACCTTGTGGCATCCTTGTTGGTATCCTGGATGAAAGAAGAAGGAGTCAGATCCAGCTTCAACGCCAAGCGGGAAGTATGAATTCCACGGGAAGAGAGAGATGCGGCATGAACCATGGAGCCACAGAATACACTTGGCCTCTTTGGACTACGCTGTGTCCTGATCATGGCTTTGAAAGATTCTAGGGAATATTTTGGAAGAATATTCACCATTATCTGTCTCTGAAGTTCCTTCCCCATAATAGCCCAGTAACCTTGATCTATTATTACTGTGGTCTCTTCATGCCTAGGCTTGCTGTTTTTATCGATCCATGTGACAGTATGGAAAGAGATGCCAGGCCTTGCTGCAATACCTGATTCCCTCATTTCACAAGGCATTCCTGTTATAAAAGTAGCTATGGAAGCGTAGGCTGCATACATTGCAGGGCCAATAAAGTACTCATCATACTTTTCAGAGTATTTATCTGGGTGAAGAGTTATAGTCTCTGGAGAGCGGTTAAGGGCTGATGCCACACACTCTCTTACCATAGACTGCCACTGGGATGGGCACTCTACGTGCATAGTTCCGTTTGAATCCTGCCAGCTGAGGATCGGGAATCTATTGAAAGACTCTTCATCACCGCTCTCAAGCTCAAAGCTGGACTCAATCTTCTTCATCTGCTGACGCTCTTCGTCATTTTCTCCGTTTTCATCCAGTCCCCAAGAGAAAAACAGAGGATCAGGGAAATCAGAAGAATCTTCCTTGGAGTCGATAGGAGATGTTTTTACTTTTATCTTCTCAAGAGCAAGCTCGGTGTTTTCATAGTCAGGGCCGAAAAGAACCAATAAGGGTTGCCCCTTATATGCGATGAAGTCAGACGCCAAAAGAGGCATCTTTGTGCCCATTATGTTTATTTCGTTATTACCAGGGATGTTAGATGCAGTTATTACTAAGAACCTTGAGTCAAGTTCCGGCATATCAAACCCGTCCAGCTTCCTGCCGGCTTCTGTAGAACGAAGAATCATGCCACATCTCATTGTGTATCTTGAGAAAGATTTACGATCAGCCATAGAAATACAATAACACTTAGTGCCCTCTGCCTGCAAGAAATCAAACGAAAAGGGCAGAGATGAAAGTCAAACGGTTCTCTTTTTTCTCGTAAAGATTAAATTGGAAAGACTTACTCCATCCTTAAACCAAAGTTATTGTGCTATATTTAAGCTATGGAAGTTAAAGAAGAAATGATTTCTTTGGCACAGAAGCTGAAGATATACCAAGATACATATTATAAAGAAGGTAAGTCTCTCGTTTCAGACAGTGAATACGACAGGCTTACAGATAGACTTATTGCACTGGAAAAAGAATTCCCTGAATTTGCAGCTCCAGATAGTCCTACAAAGAGAGTAGGATCTGATCTGACAAATGATTTTCCGGAAGTGCAGCACACTATTCCCGTACTCTCCTTGGATAAAGCATACTCAGATGAAAGCGTTTTGGACTTTTTCTCCAGATCTATTGAAAAGAAGGGTGGGGAACTCTCTTTTGCCGCTGAAGAGAAGATAGATGGAATATCTATGGTACTTTATTACGAG